>JBFLZD010000016.1 GCA_040756435.1 Spirochaetota bacterium
TACAGAAAGATACATTAATTTTTGTTGATAATGATAACATATGATGACGATAGTATAATGATATGATGTGGTAAAATTACTTTTAATTGATAAATAAGAAACCATGATTAATAGAGATAGTATTGATATAAAAGATTTACCAGTTTTTCCGCAGGTTGCAATTAAAATATTGCAAATACAGGAAGATAATATTGACATCAGCTTCAAGGAGCTGGAAAGCATTATTTTACTTGACCCGGCATTAACAGCCAAGATACTAAAAGTGGCTAATTCAGCACTCTATGCCAGGCAACGTGAGATCACCAATTTGCAACAGGCTCTGACGTTACTTGGCTTCAAAATGGTAAAAAGCCTTGTGTTGCTGGTTTCAGCTTCCAATATTTATAGCAAAAACGTGAAATCTCAACAACAAACTACTGCAGCCACAGTTACCAAAACATCAACAGCAATGATATGGCGACATTCTGTAGTTACTGCATTCATTTCAAAATATGTGGCTACCCGTATTAAAAATGATGAAAAGAAAGAGGATGTATTTGTTGCTGGCTTGCTTCATGATATTGGCAGGCTTTTCATGATGTTTAATTTTAAGGATAAGTATGAACAATATATTGCATATCTCAACCAGATGCAATATAAAGATATATGTGAAATTGAAGAAAAAATATTTGAAATCAACCATCAGGATATTGGCAGGATAGTACTGGAAAAATGGAATTTCCCCAATGAACTGGTAGATGTGGTAGCACAGCATCATGTTGCTCAGGTTGACTCAAAATACAAGACCACTGTTCAGATAGTAGGACTGGCCAATATATGTGCAAAAATTATTGAAAAGGAAAATCTTTCAGAAAATGATAGGGAATTGCTTACCGCCTTCAGCAAGGCATTAGATATTACCCATGAAGATTATAATTATCTTACTGGTGAAATTGTCAATACCTTGCAAAACGATGAATTATATAAAATGAGCACATCTTTGATTGGCTAAACTTTTTTATGTCCTGCTAAAAATAATAAAATCAATTATTGGTGCTTTTTTATACAGGTGATAGGTACAGTATAGAGTTGTTGCTACGGATGCCAGCATGTAACTGGTGCCAGGCAGTAATTGAAAATAATGTATTGAAAATAAAGTAGCCGCAATATTTAAAACCAAATATAAACATGCAGCCATTGCAGCTTCAAATTGCAATTCCATATACAAAAGATAAATCATAAGATTAAGAGTCAACATGTGAAAGAATACAGCTATAAGCAAAATCCTCATGATGTGAATATTAATGGTATGTGAATATCCTAAAAAATCCAGTATCTGGGGAAGCTTGATTAAAATGCCAACGGTCCATATTGACTGGAAAAATACAATGCCCTTTATGCCATTTTTAAGTGATAGCAGCATTTTATTTTTTTTAATCTGTATGTAGCGGAAAGGGTCTTCCAAAATTTGTGATATGAATTCAAAAAATTTTTTATGGAAATCTGTTTCAGCTATGATCAAAAAATACACAAGCCCGGGTATCATGGTCAGGTAGGCTAAAAATACAGGTATGTCGTAGGGTATATAATAGTAATAGAGTGTACCAGGAATATGCTGGCCCTGCAAAAACCAGTAAAGCATTTTATCTGACCATATGGCCATATTAAAGAACCATCCCATTAAAAAAATCCGTTTGTGTTCTTTAAAAGAAACAATGAATTCATTATTTACAGTAAGTTTTTTAAGGGGATATGCAATCTGGGAGATAGTTATCAAAAGAAGGACTATGACAGCCTGACCAATTGTGTATCCACACAATGCACCTGCAACTCCATACATTTTACCTAAATAAAGGACCCCATAAATACTGGCGATAGTTCCTGTTAAATAGCTGAAGAAAATTTTGTAATAGGCTTTGAGCAGCGCAATATATACCAGCATGATCCACAGGATGTTAATCACAACAAAGAGTGAAACTAACGATAGTATATAAAGCATATGAAATGGTATGGATGAAAAATCGTTAAAAAACACAAAAGCAAGGGCAGGCAGTATTGAAAGTATGGTTATAAGAATTATTGCTGTCAGCAGTGCTGAAGGGATGGTTTCATAGTTTTCAATATATAACTGATCAGCAATATAGCGGGAGAATACGTAATGAAAACCACCTGATAAAAATAGTGAAAACGCATACACATACACTATGGAAACAGTAAACAGTGCCGGATTGTCTGCAATTGCTCCAAATGTATATGTTTGAATAATATATATTGTAAGAACTGATAATATCCATGGGCCTGCAACAATGATCATACCCAGAAAGAAAGCCTGTATAATGGAAGACAACGTTCCTTTGTGTAAAATTTTATATAATTCAAATCCTATTCCGGCCATATATCCTCATTGTGTATACATGCCAATATATTTTGCATAAAGATTGTCATACGTTGCAATAAGGTCCTTTTTATTATAAAACTGGATAACCTTATTCCTGTTTGTAGCTATCAGTTTATTACGGTAATCAGGATTGTTGTATAAATATATAATACCCTGTGCTAATTTTTCTGAATCTTTTGGATCGGCTAAAAGAATATCATTGTAATCAAGCATTTCAGGAACATTGCCCACACGTGTTGAAACCACGGGTATTCCTGCAGCATAAGCTTCTAAGATAACTAGTGGTTGAGCTTCACGGATACTGGAAAGTACCACAACATCTAAAAATTTGTAATACTGGCGTACATCAGCCTTACCGGTGAAAACTACTTTATCCTGAATCTGGAAGTTTTCAACAAGCTTAACGCAATCTTCATAATAACTTTCCTCTTCATCAGTTGGGCCAATTATGTAAAATTTAACATCAGGGATTGTTTCTGCAACAATCTTTGCCATGATGATAAAATTTTTAACATCTTTTATGGGGACAACTCGTGCTACAATACCAATGCTGAATTCTTTGCGTGTTTCAGTTTTTAAATCTAAATACCGTTCAATTTCAATTCCATTAGGTATAACTAGTGTTTTTTCACGCTTTGCTCCCTGTGCAATTTGAATATTACGATTAACCTCAAAAAGGGATATAACACAATCAGAGTATTCATACGTAATAGCGCTTAAATCATTAAAGATGTTAATCCACATATCCCGCTGGTAGCCTTTAACCCAGGTTGCACGCTTGATATCTATCTCGCGTTCTTTGTTGTATAAACCATGCTCGGTTAGGATTACGGGTTTATTGTATTTAATCTTTGCACTGGCAGCACAAAGGCCTGCATAGCCAGTTGATATGGTATGGTACAGATCAGCCGGTGGCAGGTCCCATGTCATTATCTTCATCATGTATTCGTGTGATGACCGCCATGCCCAGTAATAGTCGGAAAATGGATATAAGGGATTGCGTATTGCATTATACTGAGTTACAATTTTAAAACTTGTAATATGTCGCTGCAGAGAAGATGGATCATAGCGATGTTTATTAATGAGCCTAAAAATATCACTGAATCTTGAAAAATCTTTTTTCTGCATCATATCATTGTGAAATAATTCAATTGTTTTAAAAAACGAAGGCTGTATTGACTTTTGGGGTTTTGCAACCGGAGCTGTCAGAAGCCTGTTAACCAGTCCAATGACGTTGGGTGGAAATGAATATTTTGGTTCGTCTTCTTCTGCAGAGATGGCAAATATGATAAAGTTGTAGTTGGTAAGCCCCGAGATTATATCCTGTATCCAGGCTGATACCCCTCCTGTTATGTATGGGTATGACCCTTCTGCTATAATACATATTGTTTTTTTTGATGGGTCAGGTTTATTAATTGCTACAAAATCCATTGATAGATTAACACCTCAGCATATTCTATATCGCTAACATCGTACTGAGAAATGATTGAAGCAATTGTTTTAATCCTGTCATAATTTTTTAAATTATAATGGCATTGAGCCATTTTGAGCAGGCAATATACAGGTTTGTATTGTAAAGAACAACAATAGGCATAGAGCGATAGTGCATATTCAAAATTCTCGTCCTGCAAATAACTGTCAGCCAGAGCTAATTTTATCCTTTTGTTTTTTGGTTGTAGTGCATATGCTTTTACCAGATTCCCGATTGCCTGTTTAATATAAAATTTCTGGATTAGCTTCTGGCTTTCCAGAAGCGCAGCAAATTGTGTATAAAGAAGCCCAAGCAAATAATGGTAAATGAAGATGTTATGAGTGGCTTTTTCCAGCTTTTTCTTAACTTTCTCAATTTTTGTTAAAAATGAATTTTCAATTGTGTTTAATCCTTCAGCAGCATACAAGGCTATTTCTGGATTGGGATCTTTAATCATGGTGCGTAAAATTTTAACAGAATGTGGATTGGGGCGCATGGCTAATTTTTGCTGAGAAAATAGACGCGTAATTTCATCAAGGTCCTGAGCTTCGTCAATTAAAGGGCGTAATGAAGTTGCTGCCATAAGGTAATGTTCTATACCCAGCAAGCCTTCAGAAAAAGCCTTGCGTAATTTATGTTGAGTTTTAACAATATAAGGATTTTCTACAACATCATGCCTGAAAAAATCAAAAGGGTTTTCAAAAGAATAGAGCTTAATTATATCGTTGCTGCTCTTTGATACAGTATAATCAACAATAAAATCATCATGAGGAAGAATGGCACTCATGCTGTCACCTATATTTTCTGCATAAGCAGTAGATTTTCGGCCAGTAGTATAAGGTCTTCTTCAGACTGATGATTGGGCCTTAAGCTACTGTATCCAATAACAATTTCAGGATTAACTATCTGGCCTTTTACATAATATGTTTTTTTGCTGTTTTGTTCAATAAGTGATAAACTGAACATCGCCGTGCCATCAAAATCCATGTTGGGTAAAATAGCTGCAAACTGGAATGTTTCCTTATACTGGAAAATAAAAACCTTACCTTTTGCAAGCTGCTGTACTAATCCGGCTATCTCCTTTAAAACTAAAAGCGCATCCTTCATTGAAAATTTTTCAACTATTTGGGCACTATTGATACATTCAACTATCAGTAATGACATGTTCAATTTGTTATGCTGTGCATTGACAAATTCTTCTTTGATAACCTCATAAAATTCGCTTATTGAATTAAAGCCCGTTATCGGGTCAACCTCTTTGTGTACTAGTGAGCTATATCGTATGGCATTGCGAATAATTGGGGCAGCAAGGTCTGCAATCATAAGTAATAATTGCTCGGTATAAAGATTATATTTTATAAAAGGTATTTTTTCAATATTAAGCGCTCCCCATACCTGATTGTCGATAGTGATAGGAACAGTAATGATAGAATTGCCTTTATCAAGTGCTTTTAAGTTTTGATATTTCTGAAGCATTTTAATAGAAAACATGGTATTGTTCCGAACCGACCAGCCAATAAGGTTTTCCGTATCAAGGTTTGAAGGGGTGCTATTAATAATTTCCGGTGTCCACCCATTGTATGCAAGAAGATGTATAGAATTATTATCACGATCATATTGCCATAATGAACATTGCAAAGCTCCGGTGAATTGTACCACCGCATTCAAAATATTAGGATAGATATTTTCTAAATTTAATGTATTTAACGCAATAATAGTTGAATATAATGATATGAGCGAATTTTGCTGGCCTAAAATGCGGTCCTGATATTCCTGATTTACCAATGATACGGCTTCAAGTTCTCGTTTAAGTTTGGCAGCCTGCTCATCAAGTTCTTTAATTGTTGCTTTCTGGTTCTGTATAATGCGGCCTAAATTATCGCGTATTTCTCCAAGAATAATGATAGCAATGAGCGATAGAAATAATAATGAAGACAGATGCTGATAAACAGCCGGTGTAGTGATCGTTGTATATAGTATGTCGGTTGAATAATACAGATCACTGATTATATTATATGATGCTATGATTATCGTTGCTATGAGGAATGTAAGAAGACCGGATTTTTTGCCATAAAACGAAGTAAAGAAGATTATAACGAAGAGATAGGGGTTGTAGTGTATAGAAAGAAAACCAATGTCTTCAGGATATTTAAGAATATTGATGGTAAGTACTGCCGTGACAAGTATAATTATTTCAAAGGGAAATATTTTTTTTAATGTTTTAACTATGGTATCCATAAATGACAATGTGCTGGTGTTAAGATGTAATAAAATGTATTGCTTAAATCTAATAACATAATTTATCAAATGTCAAGGAAATTAGAATATACACCAAATGTAAAGCAATAAAAAAGGCTGCTCAGTATGAACAGCCTTTTTTGTTCTAAAAGGTATAGTGGTTTACCACTTTTCTACCAATTCAAATAATGCTGCAGCGCCCATACCGCCACCAATACACATTGACTCAATACCGTATTTCACGCCCTTCTTTACCATCATGTTAACAAGCTGTGAAGCTAATTTTGAACCAGTACATCCTAATGGATGCCCTAATGCAATTGCTCCACCATTTACATTGATGCGGCGGTCTTTGCTATCAACTGCCCACTCTTTCTTGTCGCCAATACCCAACTGACGGGCACAATAAATAGCCTGAGAAGCAAACGCTTCGTTGATTTCAAACAGGCCAATGTCTTTAATATCTTTGCCGGTCAGTTTAAGAAGTTTTGGTATTGCTACTGCAGGTCCAATACCCATTTCATCTGGCTCACATCCTGCAACAACATAGGCAACTAATTTTACCAATGGTTTTACGCCGTATTTTCTGCAAGCTTCTTCGCTCATTAAAAGAACGGCTGCTGCACCATCAGTTGTCTGTGAAGAGTTACCTGCTGTTACTGAACCAAATGCTGCAAATGCTGGTTTTAATTTTGCAAGACCTTCGATTGTTGTATCAGCTCGTACTCCGTCATCGAAGTCCTGGATAAATTCTTCTTTTTTGAGTGTTCCATCTGGCTGTGGTACATAGCGAACAGCTTTAGTAGGAACTATCTCATCAAACATCTTGTTTTTCTGTGCTTCAGCGGCTTTCATCTGTGAGTGGTATGCAAATTCGTCCTGATCCTGACGGGAAATTTTGTAACGATTTGCAACATTCTCAGCAGTGATACCCATTGAAATATAGACATCAGGTTTCTGCTTTGCCCAGTATGGGTGTGGACGAGGCATGTTCCCGCCCATTGGAACTATTGACATAGATTCAAGTCCTGCGCCAATGGCTACATCAGCCCATCCTGCCTGAATTCGTGCAGCAGAAATAGCTATTGATTCAAGACCAGATGAACAGAATCTATTAACTGTAGCACCGCAGGTATCTATTGGGAATCCAGCCATAAGTGCTGCAATTCGACCAACGTTTAAACCCTGCTCAGCTTCTGGGAATGCACAACCAACCATAACGTCTTCTACAACCTTCTTGTCAACTTTTGCTCTTTCCATTAAGCCCTGAAGAGCAGTTACAAGCAGGTCTTCAGGTCGGGTCTGAGCAAAAGCACCTTTGCCTCTACGGCACCCAGGTGTTCTGACAGCCTGTACAATATATGCATCTCTCATAATAATTTTCCTCCTGTTTGCGAAAGATTATATGACTAAATAAATAATGGTTTACCAGTTTGTAAGATATGCGCTGCCATCTTCTGGGTATTTTCAGTCTGCCACAGTTCAACAAAGGCTTCACGCTCTTGTTTCATCCACTGTTCTTCGGTAATTTCAGTACCGCTTGGAACATCGCCACCTGACATGACAAACGCAATCTTCTTGGCAATGAATTCCATATGAGGTGTAATGTACATACCAATCCTCATGTTGAGCATTTCAGCTTCTACCATACCCATAGCTTCACGGCCAATTACTACAAACTTTTCTTTCTTTGGTGGAGCATATCCTTCATCAATCATTCTGAGTACTTCTTTCTTAGCTTCACCAATGAGAAGGTCTCTGTTGAATACTACACGGTCTTTTGCACTCAGGAAGCCTTTTTTCTGGGCTTCAAATGCTGACATTGTTACCTGAGCCTGTGCAACTGCCATGAAGCATGGCAGGAATAATCCTGCAAGGTCAGTTATCTTAGCAGCTTTTGGTACTGACTTGATGTATTTC
Organism: Spirochaetota bacterium; assembly: GCA_040756435.1. Lineage (NCBI taxonomy): Bacteria > Pseudomonadati > Spirochaetota > Spirochaetota bacterium. Next base: position 8,007 of record JBFLZD010000016.1, read on the forward strand.
TTCCAAAGGTTGAGCATACCTAAACCGCCAGGAAGTAATCCAGCACCTATTTCAACAAGACCCATGTAGAGTTCAGAATGTGCTACAATACGGTCAGCATTCAAACATACTTCGCAACCACCACCTAATGTCATGCCATAAGGAGCTGCAACAACAGGTATTGGAGCATATTTGGCTTTCATCAACCCGGCATGTACATTAGCAATAAACTTGTCAATTTCTGACCATTTCTTTTCTTTTGCAAGGCTACCCATGTAAGCTAAGTCGCCACCAGCTGAAAATGCACCTGGCATGCCACCTGCCTGGTTGCCTATAACAATACCAGCACCATTTTTCAATACAAAGTCTGTAGCGTCGGCTATAAAGTCAACTATCTGTCCGTTGATTGCGTTCATCTTGGTGTGGAATTCAATACAGAATACATCATCACCTAAGTCAATAAGTGATACTGATTCGTTCTTTTTGATTTCTTTTCCGGCACCTTTGAGGTTAAATAGAGAAATAGCTGCAGCGCTCTTCTTAATTTCTTTGTAGCCGCCGTTTACTAAATCATAGTAGAATTCTTTGCCATTTTCAACTTTGTAGAATGAAGTTGCGCCTGATGCTAACATCTTCTTAACGTTTTCAGGAACCTTCATTCCTTCTTTTTCCATTCTTTCAACAGACTCTTTCACGCCGATAGCGTCCCATGCCTGGAATGGACCTAATTCTAAGTTGTAACCCCATGTCATTGCATTGTCAATTTCAACTATAGAGTCTGCTATTTCGGGGATGCGGTTTGCTGCATAGATTGCACCTAATGCAGAAAGCTTCCATGCAAATTTTGCTGCCTTGTCATTGCCCCATACAATGGCTTTGATCTTTTGAGCAGCAGTGGGGAGCTTCTTTGCAGCTGATACTGATTCAAATTCTGGTTTTGTAGCTTCGCGGTATTCTAATTTAGCAGGGTCAAGTACTAATGAAAGTTTCTTGCCATCAGCAGTTTTTTCCTTCTTGTAAAAGCCCTGTTTGGTTTTGTCGCCAAGCCATTTGTTTTCAATCATCTTGTTGAACCATGCAGGAACCTTGTATACATCACGACGCTCATCGTTTTTAAGCAGTTCGTATGAGTTTTCTGCAAGGTGATGAATTGTGTCAAGACCAACCATATCAGACAGTTTAAATACAGCAGTTTTTGGACGGCCCATTGCTGGTCCCATGATAGCATCAACTTCGTCAATGGTGATGCCTTCAGATTCTAACAGCTGCATAACTGTCATGATTTCGTGTACACCTATACGGTTACCAATAAAGTTTGGAGTATCCTTTGCCCAAACAATACCTTTACCCAAGCGTTTTTCACCAAATTCTGCAATAAAATCAAGAACTTCCTTCTTGGTCTTTTCGCCAGGGATGAGCTCTAAAAGATGCATATAGCGAACAGGGTTAAAGAAGTGGGTACCCATGAAATGTTCTTTGAATGCATCGCTGCAATTCTTTGACATTTCTTTTAAGGGCAATCCTGAAGTGTTTGATGTTACAACAGCGGTTGGTTTGCGAATCTTGTCAATCTTCTGGAATAATTCCTGTTTGATCTTAAGATTTTCAACAACAACTTCAACAATTAAATCACAGTCTTTTAACTTGTCAAAATCATCTTCAAGATTACATAGACTGATTCGCGATGCATTGCTCTTATCCATAATAAGAGCTGGTTTAGCCTTCATCATGTTGTCAAAACCAGCCTGAACAATGCGGTACCGTGCTTTGGGATCCTTCTTCTCTTCATCTGTTAAATTGAATGGAACGATGTCGAAGAGGAGAGTTTCCACACCTGCGTCAGCCAATAGAGCCGCGATACCACCACCCATGATACCGGAGCCTATGACGGCTGCCTTTTCGATTCTTCTAACCATAAGAACCTCCTACTGAGATGTAATAATTAAATAAAAATTTGCATACTCCTGCATAAATATACAACATAATCCAATGATGAAATAACAAATTAAATTGTCAATATTTATTATTAAAAATCAGGGATTAATTTAATATTTTAAGTATATAAAATTTAGTTTATTTTATTTAAAATATACATATAATGTAATATGTTATTACTTCATTTCCCGGTAGCTGTATAGATAATTAATTTTTATGGCTTTAATTTATATAATTTTTTGCAAGCCATGCATCCCGTCAGTCATTGCGAGAGAAGCGAAGAAATCCCGGTGCGATGATAAAGAGAGATTGCTTCGTCGCTGGCGCTTCTTGCAATGACGCAAGGGTAAATGTCATTGCGAACGAAGTGAAGCAATCTCAGGATATGGAGAAGGATTGCCACGACACTACGTGCCTCGCAATGACGTAAGGGTAAATGTCATTGCGAACGAAGTGAAGCAATCCCAGGATGCAGAAGATGGATTGCCACGGCACTACGTGCTTCGCAATGACTAGGAAATTTTAAAGGAGCAGTTAAATGGTGCACTTCTAACGTGAGCTTTCAAAAACAGATTACAGTAGAAAAAATTTTCTGTTGACAATAAAAGTGTGAATTTCTATAGGTGATTGTGTATACTATGTAATATGAAAAGCGGCGCCGTACCCAAGTGGCTAAGGGAGAGGTCTGCAAAACCTTTATTCAGCGGTTCGAATCCGCTCGGCGCCTATAGGCCCAAGTGGTGGAACAGGTAGACACAAGGGACTTAAAATCCCTTGGACTTACAAGTCCGTGCCGGTTCAAGTCCGGCCTTGGGCACATTGTTTATTCCCGGTAACTATCGCCCCGCATTTTTTTGTACCAGAACATACATACAAAAAGGTACAATTATTATATCCAGTAGCACATGAAAAAAGCTAAAAGGGTTAGTGTGTTGTAAGGGTTATTCGCTGATACAACATCATAGTAAACCTCACATATTTTATTAGATGATCTGTTTTTTTTAAATTGTAGTTGCATAGTCATGAATTTTCAATCATTATTCCAAAAATTACTTTTTAATGGTTTGGTACTTATAACCGGTCCCCGTGATATACTTCTGACTGTGAATATTGCTTAAGCTGATGAATATGACATAATAACGCAATTTCTTTATCAGAATTCCTTGCAATTGCATTGTCCTCAAAAGTATATTTGTAAAATGATTTTACAGGGAATGATGATTGCGCAAAAATGTAATTGTATACGTGAATAATGAAATATTGTGGAACGGTATGGTAGTATATGGGGTCTAAAAAAAGCTACGGTGGAATTTTATTATGGCATTTTCGTTATAGTGTATACGGTTTTATAGTGCGTGGATTTCTATTACAGGGTGAAGATGCAGTTATGTCAAAGCAATAAAAAAGCAAGTAAGTTTTTTAAAGCACCACAAAGGAATGTATATATGAAACGAACATATATTTTGATTTCAGCAACTGTTATACTCATTTTGAGTGTACTGGGTGGTTTTATAATCTGTTCGCGAAATGGGAAAACAGTAAAGCCAAAAACTGGACCAGTTGTAGAAGCTGTGTATGCATTGGGGATAGTAACTCCGTATAAAGAGTATAGCCTGCGAGTGGGGATGAGCACTAAAATTGAACGCCTCTTTGTGTGGGAAGGTGATACCGTGAGTGCAGGTAGCCCCCTGGTGCAACTTGATGGCGGTATTGTACTGCGATCCCCATTTACAGGAACTATCGCCAAACTGAACCGTAAAGAAAATGAGATAGTTACCGCACAGGAATCCATTATGACTATTGTTGACCCGCATAAAATGTATGTGCGCCTTTCACTTGACCAGGAATCCATCATCAATGTCAGGAAAAAGCAAAAGACGCAGGTAAGTTTTGAAAATTTGCGTAGCACGATAATTACCGGGTATGTAAGCCGTATTTACCCTTCGGATGGCGAATTTGTGGTGACTGTTGATGTGGACAGTTTCCCGGAAGGGGTGCTTCCGTATATGACCTGTGATGTGGCAATAGTAGTGAGGGAAAAAGAAAATGCACTGTTTGTGCCGGAAAATGCGGTTAAAGCTAACATGGTGCGTATACTAAGAGATGGGAAGGAATATACAGTAAAGGTTACAACGCGGAAATGTAAAGATGGCTGGCTTGAGGTACTTGAAGGTGATGTAAAGCCTGAAGATATCATTGTTATACGGTAAATAATGCCATGTTTGAATTAGCCATAAAATATATTTTTTCCCGAAAACTGCAATCATTGCTCATGCTCATTGGTGTAGCGTTTGGATGTGGTGGGTATATTGTGTTTACGTCCATACAGACAGGCTTTCAGAATTTTTTAAAAGAGCGATTGATAGAAAATAACGGACATATAACCATACGTAGCAGGGAAGATTACATTACGCCTGAGTCGTTAGAAGGAGTATTTTTTAAAGGCAAATATATCTTCTGGATTGCAGAGCCCTCAGGGAAGCGTTCCCATGATTATCTTCAGAGCGCATGGTACTGGCAAAAGCGCCTGGAAAAGCTTCCCTACGTTGTGGCAAACACACGGCGTATAGAAGCAACCACCACGTGTAGTCGGGGCTCGTTTTCACGTTCTGTTTCTTTGCGCGGGATAGATCCTGTTAATGAGCCAAAGGTAACCAATATAACAGAAGATATACTAGAAGGCAAATTGCAAATGCTTTCAAGTGGCAATAACATGGTCATTGTGGGGGTTGAGCTTTTAAAGTTTTTAGGTGCAAAAGTAAATGATACTATTAATATCATTAATCCCAATGGACATGTGTATCCTGTAAAGGTAGTGGGAATCTATTCGTCAGGTGACAGGCGCAACGATGAATCATTGATTTTAGGTTCCATTACCACAGTACAGAATATTTTAGAAAGCCCAGGTAAAATCACAAAGATAGTGGTTAAAACGATTGATGCCAACAAAGCAGCGTTATTTGCTCAGGAGCTATCGCACTATAGTTATGATAAAGTGGAAAGCTGGGATCAGGTCAACGTCAATTTTTTAAGTATGACAAAGCAACAGTCGCTTATTCGCCAAATAACCATGTTCACTTTTATTCTGGTGGTTTCTTTTGGTATTTATAATGTGCTCAACATGATGGTGCATCAAAAACAGCGTGAAATAGCAATACTGAGATCTATTGGCTATACCAGTGGTGATACAGTGATTTTATTTTTATTGCAGGGAGCGCTTATCAGTGTGGTGGGTGGAATTATTGGGCTTATTATTGGGTATGCTGCCTGCAGTTATATCCAGACCATAAAATTACCCGGAAGGCCCATGATGGTGGCCTGGGATGTGGCAATCTATGTGTGGGGGTTTATGCTGGTAGTTACTTCTGCGCTTATTGCAAGCTTTTTACCGGCAAAGAATGCAGGCCGCCTATCGCCTATTGAGATTATCAGGAGAACCGAATAATGCTGGCCATAGAAGCACATAATGTGGTGAAAAGATTTGGTGATTTCACTGCATTGAAATCATTAACGCTGGCAATCAAAAAAGGCCAGTTTGTGGCTATCACTGGAAAATCAGGCTCGGGTAAATCAACATTGTTTTACTCATTAAGCGGACTTGATGTGATTGACAGCGGCAATGTAACGGTTCTTGGGAGCAATATTCACAGTTTGACTGAAGAAGAATTGCATGATTTCAGGAACACAAAAATGGGTTTTGTGTTTCAGTTTCATTATCTTGTTTCTGAGCTGACGGGACTTGAAAATATTTTATTGCCTGCTAAAAAGAAAAATCTGCATAAGGAAAAATATGATTATGCTCTCTATCTTTTAGATTATTTTGCGATAGCTCATTGTAAAAACAAATTGCCGTCACAGATGTCCGGTGGTGAGAGGCAGCGTGTTGCTGTTGCCCGCTCGCTCATCATGAGTCCGGATATAATCTTTGCTGATGAGCCCACCGGCAACTTAGATTCAATCAACAGTGAGATAGTAATGAATATATTCCGTGAGATAAATAAAAAGAACGGCACCACCATTATTTTAATTACACATGATGATGAGTACGCCCATCTGGCCGACAGAGAAATCCGTTTAAAAGATGGTGAGATTGAGTCGGACATATCTCATAATCGGAGGGGAAAATTATGATGCGCGGTACACAAACGGTTTTTTGCACAATTTAGGAGGGAATTTATGCAAAAACTATATTTTGATCATGGGAAAATTTTAGGGAAGGATGTGTATCAGGTTAAACTAATACCATATTTTCTTATATCTATTGTTTTAATTGCCTGTAATGCTGAAAAGGAATATCAATACTATCTTGTAGTTGATTCATATTATACTAATTTTTATGGGTACTATTATATTAATGGGGAATATGAAGATTCCTTTGAGGGCAAGAAAGATTATACAGATGAGTATGGGAATAGCCATTATTACTATGAGAAAGGACTGGATGTGGAAGGTGATTCAATTACATCAATTAAGGTATATGCATATAAGGAAAATGAGGTGGCATCGGTGACTATATCCTTGTGGAAAGATAGTGTTGAATTAACATCGGTAACCAGTGGCTCGTATGAAGGATATAACGACGATACAGGGAAATATTCTTTAACAGTGGGGCCACTGTATTATGAATTTTCTGAGGATGAAGATGATGAAGAAACTGAATAATGTGTTGGAAGTAAACAAAACTGTGAAACAAACCATGATTTGTGTTTTGTATAGCATTTTTACCATACTATATTGTATTCATTTGTCTTCGTATCCCGTTTTTGCGCAGGAAAATGCTACTGTCATTTCATACGAGCAGTTTATATCTACAATTACACAAAAATTACCTCAGATTAAAAATAATGTTCTTCAGGTGCAAAAGGCATACAATGAAGTTGAAAAAGCTAAAAGCATTGATGATACCAATCTCACTGCAAAGGGACAATATGCACGGCAGAAGATGTACACAACTGGTAAAAGCCTTTATGAACCTGATTACAAACAATCGTATTATGGATATACGGGCATTGAGCAAACTTTATCTTCAACCGGAACACGCCTATCATTGGGTCTTGAGTATAATTCTTCATCCATAACGGGTAATCTCACAATACCACCACAGGCCTATACCGTTGACGAATACAGGCCTTCTATTACAGCCACTATCACACAACCTCTTTTAAAAAATGCATTTGGCATAATTGACCGATATGGGAAAAATAGTGCAGCTATGAAATTAGAAATACAGAAGCTTCAACAGTTACAGGATGACCAATCTGTATTGAATTATTATAAAAAGCTTTATTTTAACTGGGTTTTGTATAAACTGGCGCTTGATATATGGCAGGAAAGTATTGCCAATGCAAGGTCGCTGGTGGATTCAGTACAACGTAAAGCTAAGGCGGGATTAGCAGAAAATGATGACGTACAGCGAGCAGTATCATCACTTTTAAGCTACCAGGCACAGTATAAACAATATGAAATTGCCTATAAATCTCTTTGTGATGAACTATCGCTTTACTTTGACAAATCCATTGTTCCGCACATTAATGATATGAATATCATGTTTGATTCTATAGTTTCAGCAGAATATATCGAAGTGCCGTTTGAACAAACGCGTTCATGGCTTATTGTAAAAAAGAACATGGATGTTATGCAGTATTCTATTAAAGTGGCTGATAATAGCACACTTCCACAAATGAACTTGATTCTATCGGCATCACGGAAAAATTATAGTGATAGGCAGCGCGAAGCTTTGAGCAAGTTACCCGATACGGACTATTCAGTTGGGGTTGAATTCAGTTATCCCCTGGGTAACCACGATGCAGATGCACAACTTAAAGACTATGAGCTATCGCTGAAAGAATTGGAGAACAATCTTTTAATTACACAGAATAGTTATTATAAGTCCTTGCGGTCAATTATACAATCTTTGAACGGCTATAAAGAGCTTATTGCAACGCATAACAAAAATTTACAGGCTCTGATTTCACAACGACAGACTGAACAAAAGAAATATGAGCAGGCACGGCTTGATCTGCAGTATTTGATTAATACTGAAAACAGCATTGCAATGGAAAAGCTTACACTATTGCAACTGAAGGTGGGTTTAGTTGGTTATTATATTGACTATAAAGACTTAACTGAATAAAATATATCGTAAAGAATTTCCTTTGCATGGTGTAATAAAAACTCTTTTAATTAATTTTTTGGGGAGTAGCTATATGTACAAAATAACATCCACTCAATTTTACAGCAACAATTGTAAATTAGATGCAAGACTGTATCTTCCTGATAGCGGTAAAAAAACACCTGTTATTGTTATGGCTCATGGCTTTGGCGCCCGTATGGATTGGGGTTTGCACCCATTTGCAGATGTCTTTGCACAGATGGGATGTGCTGTATTGATGTTTGATTATCGTGGGTTTGGAAACAGCCAAGGTACTATTCGTAAATTGGTGTATCATGTTCACCATATTGAGGATTATCATGCAGCTATTGCATACGCCAGAACAATTCCCAGCATTGATAGCTCCAGGGTATTGTTGTGGGGTACATCATTCAGTGGAGGACATGTATTGACTGTAGCTTCACATGATAGCTCTATAGCGGGGGTTATTGCTCAGGTTCCCTTTGTTGATGGTGTTGCAGCAGCTTTAAATTTACCTGTTAAAAATATATTGAGTGGTCTATGGTATGGTAGTCTGGATGTAGTGCTGTCATTAGTTAAAGCAAAACCTATTACCATACCACTGGTGGCAACTCCTGATACCTTTGCCGCTATGAACACCCCTGAATGTTATGATGGCTATATGAAACTGGTGCCACCCGAAGCAGCTGATGAAAATTGGTGTCCTGCACGGGTGTGCCTTACACTTCCCATGTACCGGCCTATTGCTGTAGCAAACAGGATACAATGTCAGGTATGTATTATTGGAGCACAGCTTGATTCACTTATACCCATCAAAGCAGTAGAAAAAACAGCAAAAAGAATTAAGCATGTTGATTTCCATACATTACCCTGTGGACACTTTGACCCGTATGATGGAGAGATGTTTGATAAAAACATACAGATTCAGAAGCAATTTTTACAAAAAGTATTGTAACAGTATCAATACCTATCTTTAGTATATGCTTATTAACACTCAGTAACATAGGATAGCAAGTTTTATTGCATCAAGGTTACAGTAACTTTTTTAATACCAAATATTATGGTCTCATCTAAAAACTGCTTTTTTTCAAATATTATTAATATAAATAGAAAGTGGTTATTATCTCATTATATTGTGCCCACAAGGGGACATCTGAAAAAGAAACTTTTATAAGTTCCCTTATTTTTGGTGTTTATGTAAGTAATAATTATTGGGATTACGATATATATGTTAATTAGAATATACTAAATAAAATTAAAAATTTGATAACATAGTAGCAATAAACACTTGACAATATATGTTGCTATACTATAATTATCTCCACTTTTTTTCATAATTTCAGTTACCGTACAAAATTACATTATTATAAGGGTCCCCCAAAACAAACTGTGGGGTTCTCAATGACGCGGGTGCAAAGTCATTGAGAGCGTAGAACCTGCCCTGAGCTCGTCGAAGGGTGGCAATCTCAATGCCGCAGAAGACGAGATTGCCACGTGCCTGCGGCGCTCGCAACTATGGGATTGCTTCGTCACTTCGTTCCTTGCAATGACAGTAGGGCAGAAGTCATTGCAAAGGGGTGTCTTTGGGAACACCCTATTAATGTAGTACATAGTTAATTTTAAAATTATTGAAACGAATAATTTGAGTGAACTATGTTAGATAATCATTTAAGGAGGTTTGCATGTTGGGATTAGGTGATGTATGGGTATTTATGGCTTACCTGTTGTGTATTATAAGTGCAATTCTTTGTGCTTTATATGGGTTTGTAAAATGGAATGATGATGAAGAGCCGTATACTGATGAGGCTAAACGATGGGCACAAGAAGAAGCCGAAATTGAAAAATCATTATAACATGGTGAGGTGAGCTATGACTATTTTCTGGGTATTTGTGTACTTGGGCATTGTTGCATTTTTAGGATATTTGGGATATCGTCACACAAAAGGAGCATCAGACTATCTTGTTGCAGGGCGTAAGGTACATCCTTTCATTATGGCACTATCGTACGGTGCTACGTTTATAAGCACATCAGCAATTGTTGGATTTGGAGGTGCTGCAGGTGTCTTTGGTATGGGACTTTTATACCTGACATTTTTAAATATTTTTGTGGGGATATTTATTGCGTTTATTTTCTTTGGCAAACGTACCCGCCGCATGGGATATCATTTAGATGCACACACATTCCCCGAATTGTTAGGAAGAAGGTTTCAATCACCGTTTGTTCAAAAATTTGCGGGGATTATAATCTTTTTATTCATGCCTTTGTATGCATCTGTAGTGCTCATAGGTGCGGCAAAATACATTGAACAACAGTTTGCAATAGATTATGCCACAGCACTGCTTTTCTTTACTGTAATTGTTGCTGTCTATGTTATTATGGGTGGGTTAAAAGGCGTTATGTATACTGATGCATTCCAGGGTAGCATAATGGCAATAGGGATGCTCGCACTCATTATATTTACCTATTATGATGTGGGCGGTATTATCAAAGGACATGCCGAGCTTACAAAGCTTACACCTCCACCACCACTGGCTGCAAAAGGGCATATGGGATGGACATCCATGCCAGCATTTGGTTCTGACTTATGGTGGACACTGGTTTCAACTATCATTATGGGTGTTGGTATTGGCGTACTGGCACAGCCACAGCTTGTGGTGCGCTTTATGACGGTAAAAAGCAACCGGGAACTTAACCGCGCTGTTGCCATTGGTGGAATATTTATACTACTTATGACTGGCGTTGCATTTACTTCCGGTGCACTTTCCAATGTATGGTTTACAAAGAATGTGAAAGGCGTCAAGTACTGTGAGATCAGTGGAGCTATTTTAGAAGTATGTCCCGGCAAAAAGATTGTGAAAATTGATGAAAAGAATATTGAAAAGTTTAAAGCCCAATTCAAAGACATAAAGTTAGGCGATGAGATTGATCTTCATAAAGATGTGCCCCATAAGGAAACCATAAAAGGCTCATTGTCGATAGTAGCTGCGGGAGGGGTTGTTGAAAATATTATCCCGCAGTTTGTAAAACAGGCAATGCCCCATTGGTTTGCGGTATTATTCATGCTGACATTACTTGCTGCTGCAATGTCAACATTGAGCTCACAGTTTCATGCAATGGGTACTGCAATAGGGCGCGACTTTTACATGCAGATACTTAAAGATAAAAAGGCTGCAGAAGAGCGAAGTGTCTTCATCAACAAGATGGGTATTGGTGTAACAATTCTTGTGAGTTTGGTGCTGGCATATTTTCTGCCGGTTATATATTCCAAAGGTGAAGCTATTATTGCGCGGGGTACTTCTATTTTCTTTGGATTGTGTGCAGGAACATTTTTACCAGCATACATAAGTGCACTGTACCTAAAACGGATTACCAAAGCAGGTGTGGTTGCAGGAATGCTCTCGGGATTTACGGTTGCCTTCTTCTGGCTGGTATTTGTTCTTGAAAAGGAGGCAATGGCCATAGGTCTTTGCCAGGCACTGTTTGGGAAACCCACACTGCTTTCGTCACCATGGACAATGGTTGACCCAATGTTTATTTCTTTCCCAACTTCACTTGTTGTAACGCTTGTTGTTTCATTATTTACAAAGAAGCTTTCTGACGATCATATTGCGGATTGCTTTCAGGGTTTATAGTAAATAACGTTACTTAAACAAGGTTTTTATTGTTTTAATGTACATACAGGCCGTCTCAAAACAAACTGTGGGACGGCTTTTTTTTTAAGTATGTGGTATTGAAAAAAACAGAATTCTATCTAACACTCTTACTATTTATAACAGGATTTTTGTAATAAATTGTAGCAAAACAAAAATAGTCCCTATTAATTACTCACTGTGTCAAGCACGCTAAATTGGAAAGGACTTCATTAAATATTGGTTTTGATGATTTTTTCTGGTAGTTTCTTTTGTTGTCGTTTGGAAAAAGAAAGTGCACTGTGATAGGGGTAATTCTAAAAGATTTCGTTAGATAGGAAAAAGGAAAATTAATCTTGAAAATGCCTATACAAATCAATACACCACCATCTAATTTTAAAAGATGGAAATCTTTGTATGAGGTTTTAGAGGAGCAATTAAATGGTGCACATCAAACTTGAACTTGCAAATCAAAATTGTATGCGATAAAAAAAGTGATTGACAAATAGAAAAGATAGTGATAGAAATATTAAAAAGCTTTAAAAAGCTAATCAAACTGAACAGTTCTTTGGAAACTGTATAAATAGAGGGGGTTTTGGCTTCCGCGAACCTACTAAAGTGACATAAAACGGGCATTTTTGGGGTAGGTTGGCGGCGACGAAAGTGTTGGAAATTCCAGGCTTTACAAGTGTTGTATCAAAAGGGCCAACATTTTTTTGCAATTTGTTGGGGAGGTTGGCGGAAAATGGCTTGAAAACGCTGGAAATTCCAGAGGTTACAACCCCAAGAGTAGGAAAACTTCCCCGCTAATAGGGGATTGAGACCAGAACTTATCCCGCAGAAATTCGCTAATTGAGCAACAGAAGTGTAGGAAAACTTCCCCGCTAATAGGGGATTGAGACGCCCGAATGGATTGCCGGGAAATTACGAATAAGTAGTGGCATGGTAGGAAAACTTCCCCGCTAATAGGGGATTGAGACGTGGTACAAACTGGTATGATTGTTATCCTGTTTATGGGAGTAGTAGGAAAACTTCCCCGCTAATAGGGGATTGAGACAAATAAAAAAGGCTAACCTGTTTTTTACAAGTTAGCCCCGTAGGAAAACTTCCCCGCTAATAGGGGATTGAGACCCCCATTAAATAATATGAATAAGTAATTCTGCTTGTGTGTGTAGGAAAACTTCCCCGCTAATAGGGGATTGAGACTTACGCTTGTACTTCAAGATGACGTTGTATGGCTTGAATTTTAGTAGGAAAACTTCCCCGCTAATAGGGGATTGAGACTTTTACTTTATGAACTTCGAAACTAATAACTTCATAAACGTAGGAAAACTTCCCCGCTAATAGGGGATTGAGACTCAAGATTACTGCTTAACTTCTTCCTGTAATTCATAGCCTGTAGGAAAACTTCCCCGCTAATAGGGGATTGAGACAGACTGTCATAGCTGTAATCTTTCAATACAACTACAATGCGTAGGAAAACTTCCCCGCTAATAGGGGATTGAGACGCCAAACCCTTTGCTCTCGAAAATATCTTCCGTGAGAAATAAGTAGGAAAACTTCCCCGCTAATAGGGGATTGAGACTATTATATATACTGTACTTTTACGATACCTCCTGGAAAAAGTAGGAAAACTTCCCCGCTAATAGGGGATTGAGACAACGTCTTCGCAATATTGAATTGCAAGACGTTCAATTTCTCGTAGGAAAACTTCCCCGCTAATAGGGGATTGAGACTTCTTGCTTACCGTTCATATACTCCAATAAATCCTTGTTCTGTAGGAAAACTTCCCCGCTAATAGGTGGTTACAATAATGCCACCCCGCTGGGGTTTGATATAGTTGTCGTATGTCGAATTTGTAAGAAGCGTGAAGGGTGATGAGTGATGGGTGTATTCTCTGCAAGTTATAATGGTTGATAGCAATGGGTACGGCTGCTGAGCACATTTATGGGATAGAGTAAGCGCTTGTCGAAGCACCCCGCTAATAGGGGGGTTACAATAATGTCACCCCGCTGGGGTTTGATATAGTTGTCGTATGTCGAATTTGTAAGAAGCATGAAATGTGAAGGGTGATGGGTGAAGGGTGTATTCTCTGCAAGTTATAATGGTTGATAGCAATGGGTACGGCTGCTGAGCACATTTATGGGATAGAGTAAGCGCTTGTCGAAGCATCCCGCTAATAGGGGGTTTACAATAATGTCACCCCGCTGGGGTTTAGTGGGGTGGTGATATTTCGCTGGTGTTTACAATAATGTCACCCACTCTGTGGGTTTTTTATTTTGGCGGGTTAATGCCTTGAAATTAATGTCACCTAGTCCGTGGATTGAGACGGTGAATAGCAATAAGTACAGTTGCTGAACACATTGATGGGTAACGTAAGAGCTAGTCGAAGCACCCCGCTGATAGGGGGTTTACAATAATGTCACCCCGCTGGGGTTTAGTGGGGTGGTGATATTTCGCTGGTGTTTACAATAATGTCACCCACTCTGTGGGTTTTTTATTTTGGCGGGTTATTGCCTTGAAAATAATATCACACCGCTGGGGTTGTGTGGATGTGTCAGACATTTAGGGTTATAGTAATGTTAACCTTCCTAAGATTTATGGTGAGTCATACTCACTGGGGTTTGATGGGTTTGTGGTCCTGTTGGCAGCGACGTATAAAAAAAAATATGACTACATTGTAATAGAAAGTCATTTAAATATTGTATGATAAATTTAAACTTCAATATAAATAATAAAAAAACACAGGTAGTAAATTTACCTGTGTTTTTTTATAAATATATGCACAATAAACAATCTATTTAACCAAGCCTATCACCTTTACCAAAAATTCTAATGCGTTCTGATTTAGGAAAATGACAATAAAAAATAATGCTGCAAAATAAATACTGAATTTTTTGTCCAAACGCTCTATTCGTAAATAGATTTCAGCCTTATCCTGCTTCATGATTCCAAGCAGTTCAGCTTTATCCTTTTCTGTTTTCTCATACAATGCATCAAATTTTCCCAGCAATTCGGCTTTATCTTGTTTCATTATACCAAGTAATTCAGCTTTATCCTGCTTTATTATACCCAGTAATTCTTCCCTGGTTTGTTGTAAAGCTCCTAACAGTTTAGCTTTATTTTGTTGCATTATACCAAGTAATTCAGCTTTATCCTGTTTCATTATACCTAAGAGTTCTTCTCTGGTTTGTTGTAAAGCCCCCAACAATTCAGCTTTATCTTTTTCTGTTTTTTGATACAATGTATCAAATTTTCCTACCAGTTCAATACGTACTTGTTCCAAATCTTGCTTGGTAGCATAATGGCTTAAAACTTCTGCCTTTAATTCCTCTTTTGTTTTATACCAGGTGTCATGTACTGTATCCACTATAACCTCTTCCAGTGCGTATAGTACCTTTTTGGCATATTCTTTACCATGAAACGCCTGTTCAAAGATGTCATATACATCGGCTGAGAAATGTTGACCCATTTTTTTTATCTCCTTCCATTTATTAAGTGTAACACATAGGTAATGAAATGTCAAGATGATATTTACCATACCGTGTAGCATAAAATAAAAATGCTATTGTAGTACACATACATACATCTTGCATTTCATCACAGTGTTTCATATCTATACAACGCTTTTAAAATAAAAAATTAAAAAATTTTTTAAAATTTTTGAAAAAATTTTATAATAAAACCATTAATGTGAGGGTAACAATAATAAAACATTACTTGTTACCGTATATTATTTTACGAAACAATCAAGGTAGCCTTAAGACAATAATGTCACCCCGCCGGGGTTTGGTGGTGTGGTGATATGCCGATGGTGGTTACAATAGTATCATCCCCTCCGGGGATTGGTGAGGTGGTTGTATATCGCTGTTACAGTAATGTCACCCACTCCATTGGTTGGGTTGTGTGTTACTCAGCCAGAGGTTACAGTAATGTCATCCCCTCTGGGGATTGATGTAGTGGTTGTATGGTACTGTTACAATAATGTCACCCCTCCGGGGTTCAGTGGGGTGGTGATATTTCGCTGATGTTTAAAATAATGTCACCCCTCCGGGGTTTGATGGGGTGGTGATATGCCGATGGTGGTTACAATAGTATCATCCCCTCCGGGGATTGGTGAGGTGGTTGTATATCGCTGTTACAGTAATGTCACCCACTCAGTGGGTTGGATGGTGTGTTACTCAGCCTGAGGTTACAGTAATGTCATCCCCTCTGGGGTTCAGTGGGGTGGTGATATTTCGCTGATGTTTACAATAATGCACCCCGCTGGGGTTTGATATAGTTGTCGTATGTCGAATTTGTAAGTAGCGTGAAATGTGAAGGGTGATGAGTGAATGGTATTATTTCTATATAAAGATTTAGATAATGAGCCAATGTTTTAATAGTTACTATCGCCAGGTGCTATACAGTGGCGAACCACACGCCAAATATGGTACCCCAACCTGTCAATAAATCGTATTGCTTCAATATAATCAAGTGCAGTATGAGAATCAAGTTGACCTGTGGCAGTTTTTTTAAGTACTTCCACTCGCTCCAGTTTGCGGGCGTTTGCCAGATATTGCGATAGTTCCTGTATCTTTTCAACACTATCTATTGAACTTTCTGATTTTAAGGCTTTTTCCGATTCAGCAAGCTCAGTATTAAAATTCCATTTCATATCGGAAAAGTTTGTGCTGTTTTTTAAAAGGGCAATAGTGTGTGCTTCCTGGCAGGCTTCAATGATGCTTGATAAATGATCAATGGCATGAAGTACCGAAATATGCTCATCGTAGAGCTGTTTTTGCTGAGGTGGAGTTTTTACCTTGCTCATGAAATGTTTTGTTTCTTCAAGGGCTATGAGTGCTGTTTTAAGTCTGTGAGTAATATCGCTGCCGTTTTTCTGCAGCATGTCTTTGAGTATCTGGATAATATACAACGCAATGTCTACCACTGTGCGGCGTGCTGTTTCAACCGCAATAGCTGGTGAGGTGGCTATGGCATCGTCTAAGTGCTGGGTAAGGTAAAACGTGGTATCGGCAAATAATGTTTTCAAAAATCGCACAAACGGAGTAATGAATGGGAAAAACAGCAACACGCCAATGACGTTAAAGAGTGTATGGAACACTGAAAGCTCTATTTCAGGAGCTATCGCCCCCAAGGCATTACTTAATGAAGAAAGTAGTGGCGATAGTTGTGGTAATAACACAAATAAAAGTAACGCAGTTACTGTGTTAAAAAGAACATCGGCAACAATGATGCGCCTGGTATCGGGAGTTGCGCCAATGGCTGCAAAAAGTATTGGTACCGATTTCCCCGCATTCATGCCAATAACAAGAACCTGCCCCTGAAAAAGGCTGATAGTCCCACTACTCAATGCCACCAGTGCCAGCACCACTGCGGCACTGGATGATTGCATTACAATTGTGAGTATAAAACCTATTGCAAATAGAAGCAGCCTGTCGGTAATGACATGTCCCGAGATAGCAGTAAAATTAATTGACTGCGGCAACTGTGCAAGCCCCTGACGCATAATGGTAATGCCAAAGAAAAGGAGGCCAAAGCCAGCCAAAAGCGAACCAAAATCAGATCGATGGTCAGTATATAGTATTTTTAAGAAGACACCACAGGCAACAAAAAGTAGCGAAAATTGCCCAATGCTGTATTGAATGCCAAAAATTGTAACAAGCCATGCGGTGGCAGTAGTGCCTACATTTGCGCCAAAGATGACTGCCAGAGCTTGTGGTATGGTGATAAGCCCTGCACTGACAAATCCTATTGTGGCAATGGCTGTTGCACTGGATGCCTGTATGATGGTGGTTACCAACATGCCGGTGAACAGTGCCTTAAACTTTCCACCGGTAAGGTTTGCAAGGATTTTTCTAAAACCAGGACCGGCCAATTTTTGTATTGCTTCGGACATAAGGACAATGCCTAAAAGGAGTATCCCTATGCCGCCAATTGCTGTTATAATATCTGAAATATTCATACCGGCTTTACTTTGTGATAATTATCGGCATTATGGCACGTAATCTTCCCGTACGGGGGAAAATACTTCAATTGCTATTGAGTCTTCCAGTACTTCTGCTCCGTGTTCTATATTGCCGGGTATTGACCAGCTACCACCAGGTTTCATATCATATGTTTGCCCATCCATGATCAGGATAATATGCCCTTTTACCAGATATCCCGTTTGCTCGTGGGGATGTTTATGTATGGGTAATATTTTTCCTTTTTGTAATCTAAACTGGGTCATTAATGTATGGGTACCATAGACAAGAGTTTTACGCTGGATACCATCAAGTACAGTAACATATCCATCAGGTGATGGATTAGCAATTGTTTTTGTTTTCATACTATTAAAACTCTGATATATAAATTTCCACGTATAAAAGATTTTTTACTATATTGCATACGGGTGGTGTCAATTAAAAAAGAGGTTTTTATATTGGTATACAGAATTAATTCCGTACGTATTTTTAGATAAGAAATGCTCTATATTAATTCGGACGAAGACAGCGGGGTACTATTACTACATAGTTATTATTACATTAATTGGGCGCCTTAGTGAATATGGCAAAGGTTTTGCATTACCAAATCTGATAAGTAATTGTGGTTTCATAGAACCAGGATTAAAATGTCCTGTTAATTGATTGCGCACATCAGGTACTTCAATGGCCTGATTGTGGTTAGCATTTTTAATATTTAGTACCATTGCTATTTATTCCCGGATAACAGTATAGTATTCAAAGTGTATGCTGCATCTTCATTAATCCAAAAAAACCATTAGATTATTCCTATTTTAATGACCTGTTCTTTTTAGAAAAAAACCGATGCAGTTTGCATGATGATTCATACGTCAAATACCGTTTGGTGTTATTAGCTTGACAGGATGATAAATAAAGTGTTTATTTAAAATTCAATAAAATAGAATTCTTTAAAGTAATTTTGAGAAGGTAAAAACAATGGCTACTTCAAAAGCGATGAAATGTGAAACATGTGCTCTACGGGCACGCTATGACAAGAATCCTGGTTCGCTAGTAGGTAGATTCTGGCGGTGGCATATTAACTTTTGCCCGGGCTGGAAAATGTATATGAAATCATTATCAGGAGAAAAAAAGGAAGAACTTATCCAAAAATATTCTTTAAAATCTGTTGACAAAAAATTACAGTAATTGATTCAATTATCACTCACAAAAATAATTAATTTTTAAACAATGATATAATTGAATGATAGGTATACTCCTGCCTGAGGTAGGTGTATACATGTATTCGTTAAAAAAAATGTGAAAGTGTAAACAATGCAATTTATAGTAACTCCATCATCATTACACGGACAGGTAATTATTCCAGGTTCAAAATCGCATACCATACGGGCACTGGTGTGTGCACTGCTTGCTGATGGAACATCTACCATCCAGATGCCACTTGATTCAAGCGATACGCGCTCATGTCTTGGCATGATACGCCAGTTTGGTGCAACCGTTGAAGAACATGAGCATGAGTGGGTTGTTAAAAGTAATGGTGGGCCTCAATTGCCTGATGATGTTATTGATGTTGGCAATTCCGGTACATCACTGTATTTTGGTATAGGAGTGGCTTCCCTTATACCTGGAATGACAGTATTTACGGGAGATCATCAGATACGTAACCGCCCTGCTGAAGATTTACTCAATGCAATTACGGAATTGGGTGGATATGCTGTTTCAACCCGTTTCAATGGCAAACCCCCGGTTGTGGTACAGGGGCCAATCATTGGCGGACATGTTTCCATACGAGCTATTACCTCTCAATACCTTTCATCACTGCTGGTGGCAACACCAAAGGCAAAGAACAATACCATCATAGATGTGCCCCTGCTCAACGAAGCCCCCTATGTTGGAATGACACTGTGGTGGCTTAATGAGCTTGGTATAGAGTATCACAATACCGGCTATGAGCAATTTATTGTCAAAGGCAGGCAAAGCTATAAACCTTTCACCAAATACATTCCGGCTGATTTTTCATCGGCAACGTTTTTCATGGTAGCTGCAGCCATAACGCAAAGCACTGTTGTATTAAAGGGACTTGATTTTAATGACACCCAGGGCGACAAAGAGGTAGTGAACATTTTAAGAGCAATGGGTGCCGAGGTTGATATTTTGCCGGATGCTATCGCCATTACCGGAAAACCATTGAAAGGTGGTGTGTTTGACCTCAACGCCATGCCTGATGCACTGCCTGCACTTTCAGTGTGTGCGTGTTTTGCAGATGGTGAAACGCGCCTTGTCAATGTGCCTCAGGCACGGGTAAAGGAAACTGACAGGATTGCTGTGATGTGTGCTGAATTAAAAAAGATGGGCGCGGATATTGAAGAATTGCCCGATGGCCTTGTCATTAGAAAAAGCGCATTGCGTGGTGCACATGTTAACGGTCATCATGATCACAGGGTGGTAATGTCACTGGCCGTTGCAGGGCTTGCTGCAGAGGGTAGTACCATCATAGATACTGCAGAATCAGTAGGGGTTACATTTCCCAATTTTGTAGAGCTTATGCAGGCACTGGGTGCCAGCATACGCAAGGAGGAATAATGGTAGTACGGGGAGTGCGCGGTGCAATTACTGTAGACGAAAATTCAAAAGAAGAGATAGTTCATAGAACTGAAGAACTTTTACAGGCGATAATTACTGTGAATAAAATCCAGACCAATGATATAGCTTCAGCCATTTTTACTGTGACCGATGACCTCAATGCAGAATTCCCCGCGGTTGCAGCACGTAAGTTAGGATGGATTCATATACCACTGTTGTGTTCCCGTGAGATTCCTGTTCCAGGATCGTTAGGGATGTGTGTGAGGGTATTGCTGCATATCAATACTGATAAAAATCCTGAAGAGATAGTTCATGTTTATCTGCGGGAAGCAAAAAAATTACGGCCTGATATAGGAACGCCTGTACAGGACAAATATTATGTATCAGATAGTCATGCGTAAAAAATATTTTGCAAATAGTATGCTGTATGCTATATCCTTATACTATTGTTTTAAACACTGGTCATATGCGGAATGATAAAGGTTTTCTAATTATAAAGCTGCGGAAGTTATACAAAGTGTTATCCATAACGATGTGTGCCGGGAATATGTAATGAAAAATGGCCATACTTTAATCATAGTAATCCTTTTAGGTATCAGTATAATCTTTTTTGCACACGGTCATGGTGCTGCCCAGGCTGAAAGGGAAATAGAACTGACCGCACAGGAAATGTTAGCTCGCGTTGACCGTATTATGGAGTATCCTGACGGGATACTGAAAGGGTACATGATGCATATAACACCTGATGGATCGTCGCAAAAACTACAGATAACCGGGTACGTTAATAAAAATCAGTTTTTGTTTGATATTGTAAAACCTGCACGGGGAAGTATGCAGAAGATACTGTACCGTATAGGCGGTGAAGACCTGTGGGTATATGATATGGCTGCACGGGCACTTTTCCATAAAATGGGTATTGATAAATTTGATGATATACTGGCAACCAACTTTTTTTATGTAGATTTATCCAATGCAGATTTGCAGAGTAATTATGTTGCCCGCATTGACGGATCGGTTATTTTGAAAAACCAGGACTGCTATAAACTGACACTGGACCCCATTGACAAAACAGGTGCGTATGGCAAACTTACATTATATGTTATCAAACAAAATTATATTCCGTTACGTATAGATTATCACGATCAGGATAAAGTAATATTTAAAACCCTTTCCATTGCAAAGATTGGGCAAAAAGGCAGTAGATCATTCCCTATACGATATGATATGCTAAATATTAAAAGAGGCACCATGACCGTACTTGAATTTACTTCAATAGAAGATGGGGCAACCATTAATACAGAAATATTCAGACCTGAAAAATTAGGGGATTAGCGTGGCACAATTTTTTGTCAGTGCACGTCATGATAATACAGTAGTAATAGAAGGCAATGATTACTATCACCTGGTGAGGGTGCGTCGTGCACGTGTTGGTGATAGTATTGATGTTATTGACACAGAAGGTGTACGCTACAGGGCTACTATCGCACACATAGAACAACAAAAAATTATTGCTACTATAACGCAAACCATTAATTATCCGGAAATTTCTTTAAACCTGACATTATGTGTAGCACTGCTAAAAGGTAAAAAGTTTGATCTTATGATTCAAAAAGCAGTGGAGATAGGGGTGCGCAGCATAATCCCTGTTGTGACTGAGCGTACAATACCGGATATTTCGGAAAAAGAAGAAAAAAAAGTAGAACGCTGGCAAAAAATTGCCAGTGAAGCCGCAAAGCAGTGTTTACGGAAGGATGTTCCCCGGATTAGCCCTGTGATGGAATATACTGATGTGCTACAATTATCTAAGGGTGTTGGTATACTGGCACATGCTGATCCCCGGGCACAGAATTTGCGGGAGTTTTTGAAAAATAGTTCGCAGCATAACGAGGTTATGCTATTGACGGGTCCTGAAGGTGGCTTTTCAAAAAAAGAGGTTGAAATTGCACGACAGTTTGGTTGGATTGTATTATATTATGGAGCAACACAGCTTAGAGCTGAAACGGCGGCTATAGTATTACCCGCGATTATTATTTATGAGTGGGGCTACATGTAAAAAAAGGAAACAGTATGAGGATCAGGGTAAACGGCATAGATATTGAATTTGAAAAAACCACATTAAAAGAGCTTCTTGATTTATACCGCTTTAATCCCTCAAAAATCATGGTGGAGAAGAATGGCCGTATTGTGGAAAAGGAAAACTATGCCACCGAAACGTTACAGGATGGCGATGTCCTTGAAATAGCACGGTTTGTTGGTGGGGGATGATAGAAAAAATACGTACTGCTTTAATGGAATCCTCTCTTTCAGGTGAGGAGGTTAAACACATTATTTTCCTGCTGTTTTGCTGTGGCGATAGTAACTGGCAACAGTTGCCTGAAGAATTAATCAAAGATGGATATATATCCATAAAGGACAATTGCTGCACACTAACCGCTAAGGGGATAGCATACCGCGATCATCTGGTGCAGAAGCTGGCAAAGTTTCATGCTGCAAGCAATGTAGTCTTCAAGCAATATTTTGACAATGAACTATCGCCCATAAAAAGTAAGATGCAGTCTTTAAAACAGCAATGGCGTAGTGTGCGTGACAAACGGTTGCACTATAAAGAAACCCTGATGAAACAGGGCAAAGACAAAGCTGCAATAAAAAAAGATGTACAATACAAAAAGCTAGAAAAAGAGCAGGATAAATTGCGCACTTGCATGCGCCATGCAGAAAAAGAATATAATAAAAAATTATCTGCATGCATAAAGCGGATTGGTATACTGGATTTGTAATGCGCAATGGTATGAAAAAATTATATTTAGCATTTTCTGACACTGACGGTAATGTATACAAACATCCTGCAGCGCTGCCAGCCTTCCGGTCAGGACGCAGGTTTGTAAAGGTGGATGAAAACGAGCTTATACCGATTCCTGATGGCAGTACATTGTACCTATTGCCAGAACGCTATCCTGTTGAAGGGAAGAATTTTAAGACAATAACGCAGTATAACCGCAATGAAATCTGGGCAGTTGCTTCGTTTTTAAGTTCGGGGTATTTACGCACATACCTGCCAGCCTATGTACCTGCTAAGGATGCGCCTGTTCTTTCTTTATGGGCTTACTGTGGTCTTGTGTTTGTGGGGGATTCATTTTATGTGCCAGCACTTCGCATTGATCCTGATCCACGCTCTGACCCCGCGTTACACCGCAATGACATTGAACTGTTTAAACAAATAAAAGCTGTTAAAGAGCAGTATCCTGCAAACAGCCTGGTACGCCAGCTTGCTAAATGTTCTACACAGTATGGGTGCCTGTGTGCACGTAATTTTTTCTTAAGCCGCTATGAGGCACCGCTGCCAACAACAAAATCATGCAATGCATTATGTTTGGGTTGCTTTTCATTTCAAAAGGATACCGGTGTGCATGTGTCACAGTACAGGCTTGCCCGCCAACCATCTCCTCAGGATATAGCTGAAGTGATGCTGTATCACATTGAGCGGGTTGACAGAGCAGTGGTTAGCTTTGGTCAGGGTTGCGAAGGTGAGCCGCTGTTACGTGCAAAAGATTTAGCAAAAGCAATATCTATTGTGCGAGGTAAAACTTCGAAAGGCACCATCCACCTGAACACCAACGGTTCATTGCCACAAGCCCTGAAGCAATGTATAGATGCAGGACTTGATTCTGTGCGTATCAGTATGAATTCGCCAACGGAGCATTTTTATATCAGGTACTATCGCCAAAAAAACTATGGCTTTAAGGATGTATTGCGCAGTATTGAGGTAGCTTTAAAAGCTGGTATTTTTGTTTCAATTAATCTTTTCTTTTTACCTGGTTTCACAGATGCACAGTCAGAGGTTGAACAATTATGTACTTTTCTTGACAGCTTTCCGGTGAATATGATACAAACGCGTAATCTTAATATTGATCCGGATTATTATC
This sequence comes from Spirochaetota bacterium, assembly GCA_040756435.1. NCBI lineage: Bacteria > Pseudomonadati > Spirochaetota > Spirochaetota bacterium. The sequence continues at coordinate 32,153 of JBFLZD010000016.1, forward strand.
TGGACAATATTGGTTTTGAGGATGAAGAAGCAATAGGTGTGCGACAGTTACTAAAACTTTTGCAAACAAAATATCCTAAGCTGAAATTAGGGTATTACAATCCTCCAAAAGAGGAGTTTGGGATTATCACAAAATTTGATTTGTGATAGGTTGTGTGATTAATTAATGAACAAATTTGAGGTGTACAAATGGAAAAGATGGTTCAGGATCCCCTTGGCTATGCTAAGGATGTTGTAGGGAAAGACCCCCTGGCAACATTTTTAGGAATTGAAGTGGAGGATGTTAAGCATGGGTATGCACGCTGTGGTTTAACTGTAAAGCCGGAATACCTCAATGCGGTTGAGCGAGCACATGGCGGTATTATTCATGCAGTGGCTGATCAGGCATTTGCCGTGGCAAGTAACTCAATGGGGACTATGGCGGTTGCCCTTACCATGACATTGCAGTATTTGCAGGCGGCAATGGATGGCGAGCGGATATTTGCTGAATGCATGCTGGTTCATGCGGGCAGGAAAATAAGTTCCTGGCGACTGGAGGTGCGAGGGAACAATGATGCCATTATTGCAATTGGAGATGCAGTAGCTTACCATAAATAAGGTGTTGTAAGTATGGAAGATAGTGCTAAACGTTTAGAGGTCATTGTTGAATTTATGGTTCCGGGTGCAACACTTTCTGGAGACACCTTTGATTCTGAAAATAATTTTTTATATCCTGCGTATACTGTGTATACAGCCGAGATTATTGATACGCTGAAGGCAAAAGGGGTTAGGCGTATATACTATACGCCAGTTGAAAATAATGATGCAACAGCATTCACTGAACAGGCGCAGGATATATGGGAATCGTTATTTGAAGCAGTTAGAACAAATGCACGACCTGATCTGGAGCAAACAAAAGATTTTGTGTTATCATTGCACAAGTATGTGAAACAGAATAAAGATCGATTTCTTTACTTAATGAAGATCAAGGATTATGATGATTATACATTTACCCACTCGGTCAATGTGGGAATACTTGCCATGACTATGGCTTCCAAACATGGACTTGAAGAAAAACTGGTCCGTGAAATTGGGCTTGGTGCGTTTTTACATGATGTTGGTAAACTAATGATTCCAAAAGAGATTCTTAACAAAAAGGAAAAGTTAACCAGTGATGAATTTGAGGTTATTAAAAAGCACCCTGAATATGGCTATGAATATGTAGCTAAACATGATCATATACCTTCCAATGCTCTTGATGTGATATTGCATCATCATGAAAATTATAATGGTAAAGGGTATCCAAAGAATTTGCAGGATGAGGAAATCCCAATAGGGGCAAGGATTACATCAATTTGTGATGTGTATGATGCGCTTATTACTCCGCGCCCTTACAAAAGGGCTTACTCGTCACGTGAGGCAATACTTTCTATAATGAAAGAATCACGGGTTAAATTTAATCCGATTCTGGTTTCACGGTTTGTGCGCGATATGACGCCGGTTTTACAAAAAGAACCGTTAATACCTGTAGGGACGCTTGTGCTTCTTACCACAGGTGAGGTGGCACAGGTTGAAGAGTTGCATTCAACCGGAGACTTGCGGCCCATAGTTAAAATTTTGACAAACGACAAACAGCAAAAGATTACCCGTCCGTTTACGGTAGATCTGACGCTTGATAGCACCCGCTCAGTAAAAAGGATTATCCCTCGTTAGCAGTGTATCTTTTTATGCGTTTAGTTTCCATTCCACCTGGCATGTGTTCTTGCGGTGTTATTTCTTTTATGCGTAATGTGCTTTTTTTGTATAAACTCTTCAACCATTTCACAGTTGCTTCAGTGCATCATACATAAAAAATATCCCAAATCCGTAGAGCATTACCACAGTTATGATGCTTACTGCTGTTTTGAATTTTGTGCCTAAAAAAGAAGCCCCGGCAAATGAAATAATTGATAACAGTAAAAGCCAGATATAGTCGCATGCTAAATGCAATACTGAAAATAAAGCAAGTCCCGTTGCACCAAATAAAATTGCCTTCTGTATAAGCGATAGTCCAATAGTAAGCCACCACACATAAAAATAAGGGTTAAATGCTGAAAGGACAATTCCATCAATCATTGGTGTGTAAGTTTGTACAGAGCTATTGTTTTTCCGTAAACTCTTTACTGTAAGTGTGGCAAGTATGAATAACACAATGCTTCCTGCCAATGTAATATACGTTGTGATGTCGGTGAACTGTGTTATGAGCTTGATACCAAAAAACAGAGCTAAGATTACCGGCAGTTCAATAATTGCATGTCCGGTAGCAACCTTTAATCCTGCCGGCCTGGAGCGTGTACCGTGATTAATGGTTACTGCACTCATGGGTCCCGGAGCCATAACCCCTGAAAGGGATACCGTAAGAGTAATAAATATAAATTCCATATATGTATGTTCTGTTGCCATAATAACATATACACTATGAAAAAATAAAGATGTATGGCAAGTGATATTTGGATTATTCAAAAAAATTAATTTGATCCATTAAAGAAATATTGAAACAGTGTGGAAATAAAAGTATACGGTAATAATTCCTTAAAAAATTTCATAATGAATATAGTGTACGGGGTTGTCTCAAAAGACATCTTCTGCAATGACTTTTGCCATACTGTCATTGCGAGGAACGAAGTGACGAAGCAATCTTGTCTCCTGTGGTATTTAGATTGCTTCGCTACGCTCGCAATGACTTTGCACCCGCATCATTGAGAACTCCACGGATTGTTTTGGGACACCCTCTGTACACTAATTTATATTTTGTTCATATTTTGTAAATTCAAATTTAAATATATTTTAAATAATTTTTGTAAAGTTCAGCTTGATTTTAAGGTAATTTATGCTATATTAGTTTACGATGATTAATACAGGGTTATTACCATGAAAAATGCACAATTATTCATCTACAGGGAATATGAAGAACCTTTTCAATGTGCAACGCTGCCACAGGTTGACGAATGTGACAGACTTGTAGCTGCAATCAAATATTTTGGGGTATTAATACCTGCTGAAATATTTGACGAGGACAGAGGTATATAATTATTCATAGTACACTATAAATTCCACAGTATGGTGTATAGTTCTTGACATTTATCCATATCCTACCAGGATTCCTCATTAAAGTTTGCCTGAAAAAAATCTATTGTGATAAAAGAAAATGCTAAAAATTTGCGCTATCAGTGATATCCATCGAGGATATAAGAATTTTTATTGCTTGCAGCCTGAGATTGAATCCAGCGATATTGTTGTCATTGCAGGGGACATTGGTCCACTAAAGTGGTATACACGCTGGGATGCCTATAAAGATACTATCGCCCATATAAATAAACCTGTTTTAGCAGTTCATGGCAACTGGGATGGGAGTAAAATCCAGCAATTCCTTGCACCGTATTCCATTCATGCAGGCTTTGCGATAGTTGATGATATTGGCTTTTTTGGTGTAGGTGGCTCCATTAAAACACCACTGCATACTCCTGTTGAATACACTGAGGATGAAATATATACCTTTTTATCTAAAGGTTTTGAACATATAAAAAATCAACCAATTAAGGTGCTTATATCGCATAATCCACCAAAGAATGTGTGCGATAGGACTATCTTTAAAACCAATGCTGGAAGTACAGCAGTTGCTAAGTTCTGTGTGGAAAATAATATAGATTTATGTATTTGCGGGCACATACATGAAGCGCATGGTGTGGCTCAGTTGGGCAATACCACCGTGGTTAATGCAGGAACGTTTAAAAGCGGATATTATGCTTCTATTCTGGTGGCATTGAATGGGGCCCGGGCTACCGTCAAACGTTTGTAGTATATTGTTCCCACAAGGGAACATCCAAAAAAACAGTTTTTAGAAGTTCCTTATATGTTGTGAATGGGAAATACCATCTGTTTTATATAATCCACAACATCGCGTGCATATGCAAAACATTGTTCTTTTGTCAATCCGCCAATGTGATACGGTGTATCGTACAGTGAACCTGCATCCATTTCTGGTCCAAACATCATGCCGCCAACGACACCCATAAAATTATCCACAGGTTTTACACCTGCAAATGTGGACCATGCCAGTGTCCACAGTGCTGCTGTTTTATACAGATTATAACCACCACCTCCTGTTGCTAATATTTTAGTAGAGTATTGCTTAATGATATTAAGAACTTTTACATACCCGTTGCTTGTGAGGTTAAGATGCGCCAGTGGGTCATCCTTGTGGCTATCGCCACCCACCTGAACACATACGACATCAGGTTTGAAACTCTGAAGTAGTGGTGGTACTATTTCTTCAAAGGCATAAAGATAAATTTCATCGTCGGTATCTTTTAAAAGAGGGATATTAACGTTATACCCGTATCCGGGGCCCTCACCAATTTCATTTTCAAAACCAGTTCCGGGGAATAAAAACTGTCCGCTTTCATGGATGGATATGGTTAGCACCCTGTTGTCATCGTAGAAAGCACTTTGCACACCATCCCCATGGTGAACATCAATGTCTATATAGGCACATTTGAGTCCCTTTTTGATAAGATAATGCAATGCTATGGCAAGATCATTAATATAACAGAAACCTTCAGCATGGTCGCGCATGGCGTGGTGAAAGCCACCAATGGGATTGAAAGCAAATGTTGCACCCGTTTCTGCTAATTTCTTTGCACCTAAAAACGTTCCACCAGAGGCCTGTAGTGAAAAACTATATACACCTTTAAAAATAGGGTTATCGTGAGTTCCCAGTCCATAGGTTAACAGGTTAATGTCAAATTCACCGTGTTCGCATGTTTTAAGTGCCTGGATGTAATCGGGGGTATGAAACAGATATAGCAAATCTTCTTCAAGGAAGGGATGTTCTAGTATTTGTGTATCTTCAAGCAGCCCATATCGGTTCAATAAATCCATCATCTGTTTTGCACGCATTGGCTTAAACGGATGTGTTGGCGAGTACTCAACCTGTGCAAGATCTTCGGAATAGAAAAAAATATTTTTCATGGGGATAAATCCTTTATGCATAAGCTAATGCCACGATGCCGTTGAGTATATAATAAATCAAGCCATTTTAAATAAATCCAATTTTATTTAAGTGCAAGTTCAATTTTGAAGGGCAATATTAAGCCATCCCTGTAAAATCTCATATGAAGATTTCCATCCTTTAGACTACCTTGGATGTGTTTTTAAATCATTTTTTTAAAATATTCAATTAGTTGTTGCAATTTGTTCACATAGCAGTATTGTTGTGTCATGTATATACTTTGGAGGAAATGTATGAATATAGAAACTACCACCTGTATTGCCTATGAACACGTAGAGCTTTTACAAGAAAATGCCGCTATCCGTAAACTATCGCTTCATACGTTTATTATAAATTTCATAAACTATGTGTTTTCGTATAAAAAGATCCCTGTAAAAAGCTATAAAAGGTTACAGTATAGAAAGCGATATCACACCTGGAAGCGGGTGCATCTGTATTTGTATGAGAATGAATATGAGTTTGTGATGGATGTGAGGAAAGTCTGTAAGATGTCACTGGCTAAGATTATAGCCTATTGTGTAGAGAATTATCTGTATGATTATCTTGCTGCCTTAGACAGTGATGAAAATACCGATAACTATCGTTTTAGCGGCTACACATTTTCATTTTATTTAGAAGAAGGCATCCCGTGTTGTCAATTTTATTGGGGACCACCCCCAGAATTGGTGAAACTAGCCACCCAATAGCCGTCATAGCTAAAGGTAATTGACTAACATAAGACATAACTAAACTTTTACGTTGGTAAAAGTATATCCGCATACTGTCTACTTCCCGGACTATATGACCACATACTATGACGAACGATAACTTGCCTGTTCATCGTGCTATTTTTTAGAGATCCTCATTCTGACGTAACCAGTTTGACCTTTTTATCATACCTCCTTTTATTTTTTATTTTTGACTACATCTACTTTAATGATGTTTTACATTTGACGCTATATTATTTTAATTTTGTGTTGCACTTTATTCTTGAATCTCCCTTAGGCAGGTAAACTTACTGTACAAAAAAGTTGACATTCATAATAAATTGTTCTTTTAATGGAAAAAATATTCAATGAGGTCAGCCATGAACATAAAGAAAATGATTGTAACTACTCTTTTTGTTCATTTATTTTTTCTTCACGCCTACTCGCTAACTATCGATAATCCTCAAGTAGTTGTGCAGCTTGGTCATAGTGAATGGATAACATCAGTAGCTGTATCACCTGATAGGAAATTAATTGCATCAGCAAGCCTTGATGCAACAATAAAGCTCTGGGATGTTGCAAGTGGACGGTTGTTGCGTACATTAGCGGGCCATAGCGATACTGTCGAAGCAATAGCATTTTCACCTGATGGATTTATCCTTGTATCAGCAAGTGCAGATAAAACTATAAAGCTCTGGGATGTTGTTTCAGGGGAAATTGTACAACGTTTTGACACTACGTCTTATGTAAAAGCGGTTGCATATGCTCATGACGGGAAAATTATTGCTTCAGGTGGAGAAGATGGAAAAATAACGTTGTGGGATGTGACAACAGGTAAAACATTAAAAAAATTTTATGGGCACAAATCAGATATTACTTCTTTAGCTTTTTCTGCTAATGATCAATATATTGTATCAGCAAGCAAAGATGGCACTATTAAACTATGGGAAATAAGTACTGGTGAGCCGGTGCGAACATTTATAGGGCATACAGGTGAAGTTACTTCTATTGCAATTATGCCCAATGGGAAATTTCTGATTTCAGGAAGTAGTGATGCAACGGTAAAAGTATGGAATGTATATGCTCAACAGTTGGTTCATACATTTCAAGGGCATAAAGGCGGTGTATCTTCTGTTTCCGTTTCATCCAATGGAAAACTTATTGCTTCTGGAAGTTTGGATTATACAATTAAAGTATGGGATTTTGATACTAAAAAGGAGTTTATAACGTTATTGGGGCATAAAAATGTTGTGTCATCCATTGCATTTTTGCCCCAGAGCGGATATCTTGTTTCAGGTGCATGGGATAATAAAATAAAAGTATGGGATGTGGCACACGGCAATGAAGCTATACCAATTTCACAAAATAGTGATTGGATATATTCCGTTGCCATATCACCTGATGGTTTATATGTTGCTGCAGGAACTGAAAGTAAAGCTATACAGGTGTGGAACGTATCAAAGTTGAATGACATGCGGTTGCTGTACGGTCATCGCAATAGTGTGTTTACCGTAGCATTTTCCCCTGATGGCAATGTGCTGGCTTCAGGAAGCTATGATGGTACGGTTAAGTTGTGGAATGTACACAGTGGAACATTACTAAAAACATATAAAGGTCATACACAGGCTGTTAATTCAATTGCCTTTTCCCCCAACGGGAAATATTTTGTGACAGCAAGTGATGATACAACAGTTAAACTGTGGGATGTACAGCGTGGAGTGGTAGTCCACACGTTTACGGGGCATGAAGGTACAGTGGATACTGTTGCTTTTTCTCCAGATGGGGAATTAATAGCTTCAGCTGGATATGACAGGACTATAATACTATGGGCGATAGCAACTGGAAAAGAAGTCAAAAGGCTGAAAGGGCATGATTTAAGAGTGTCATCAATAGCATTTTCTCCTGATGGAAAATTGCTGGTTTCGGGAAGCGGGGATACTACTGTGCGTTTGTGGGATGTTGCAAGTGGGAAATGCGTGAAGATATTTACCGGGCATTCAGACAAAGTACGTTGTGTTACATTTTTACCGGATGGTAAAACCATACTATCGGGAAGCAAGGATACTACTATTAGAGTATGGGATTTACATACCTATTTGCCATTAAAAGTATTGTATGCAAATAGTGATGTTTTTACAGTAACAGTTTCAAAGGATAATGCATACCTGGTTTTTGGTGGCAAAGATTGTGCGGTAAGGATCTGGGATTTGGTGCACAGTAATGAAATAGCACAATGTATTGCAACGGAAAATAACGAATGGGCTGTTGTAACACCGGATAACTATTACTTTTGTAACAAAGGTACACTTAAAAATATACATTTTGTTAAATTTGAAAAATTTGTACGACAAACGAAACCTATTAGAGGTGATAAAATCAACAATAAAAACTCAGAAGAATTTCAAAAATATGAAAAAGAATTGAAAGTTTTTGTATTTGGATTTGATCAATTTGATCTGCAGTTTAATCGACCTGACATAGTATTGGAGCGTTTAGGGAAGGCACCTGGTAAGATAGTTGCTGCTTACCGCAAAGCCTATGAAAAGCGATTACAAAAAATGAGTTTTGATCCATCACGCTTTGAAAAAGTTTTTACTTCCGATATGCCGTATGTTGCCATAACTTCTCCCACTGGTGGGCCAATTAAAACTAATGAACCTGATTTTACATTGCAGTTTATTGCAAGGGATGTGCGTTATGGTATTGAACGTGTATTTGTTAACGTTAATGGGGTTCCTCTTTTTGGTGTAAAAGGTAAACTTCTCAAAGAAAAAAGCAATACTATTAAAGAAATTGTTACCATTCCATTGTCTATTGGTAAAAATGAAATCTCTATATCGGTGCTTAATGAAAAAGGAGTTGAATCGCTGGCTGAAAGAATAGAAGTAGTATATAATCCTACTCGTTTATCCAAGCCCGATTTATATATAATAGGTATTGGTGTATCACAATTTAAACAGGAAGCGTATAACCTTACCTATGCGGATAAAGATGCACAGAATATTGTAAAGCTTTTTGAGTTAAAAAAGGACAAATACAACTCAATTAAGGTTGCTTTATTTTTAAACGAAGATGCGATACGTGAAAAGATACTGGGAGTAAAATCCGCATTAAACAATACAATGCCTGATGATCAGGTAATAGTATTTGTAGCATCTCATGGGCTTCTTGATGATAATCTTAATTATTATATAGCTACCCATGATATTGACTTTGCCAACCCACAGAATAGAGGTTTGCGCTATGAAGAATTAGAGGATCTTCTTGATGGGATCCCCGCACGGCAAAAGCTACTGTTTATAGATGCATGTCATTCAGGTGAGCTTGATAACGATGAAATGCAATTAGAGCAAAGTCAGGAAAATGTAGATAAATATGTAAAAACAAGAGGATTTGCTGTTGTGAAAACCAAAGAAAATACAATAGGACTCAATAATAGCTTTGCTTTAATGAAGGAATTATTTGCAGATTTGAGACGGAATAATGGTGCAGTGGTGATATCTTCTGCTGGCGGAGAAGAATATGCGTATGAATCACCACAATGGAAAAATGGAGTGTTTACCTTTAGCATTATTGAAGGTTTAACAAAGAAAAAAGCAGATGGCAACAAAGATGGTACTGTAACAGTGAGTGAACTAATGAGTTATGTAGCACAGCGAACAAGGGATTTAACCGGTGGAAGGCAAAACCCCACAAGCCGAAAAGAAAATATAACTGTTGATTTTAAGATTTGGTAGATATGGTAGACAGGGATAATAATATTGCTAATTCTCATGAACGTTTAACATTTACACAAACTTCATTTGATTTCTGGTTTATCGTTGTATTTTTTTGTGGGCTTTTTTTAGTATTATACTGGAAAGAGCTCAATGGCTTTACTGGGTTTGCCATTTTTGTATATAGTATGATACAAATATTTGTGCCTGTATATATTATTTTCAGGATTGTAGGTATCCGTTATTTTGAAATCACTCCGGAATATATAATGATAAAAATAGGGAAAGCACAACAAACTATAGTAATTACAAAAGATAATATCGAAATTATTACAATTGTATATATTCCAGCAATGAAATTTTTTAATAGGAACAAACCCGCAAAAATAGTTTTCAATTTCATATATAAAAAAGATTTTGATCTGCATCTAAAAGGTTTAAAAAAATTTTTTTATGGGAAAAAAACATCAATTAATCAAAATTTATTTTTAGAAGAGACACCCCGCGTAGTGGCTTTTTTAGAAAAATACTATCCAGATAAACTATTGATTGATAACAAGGCTAAAGCTTTTTTGAAAAAAAAAATATGGTGATGTCACTTCCATTGATTGAATAGTATTGAAATTATATGGTGTTTTGCTCAAAAAAAGAATCATGAACAGCTAAAAATAGAGATTGTAATGAAATGTATTTCATCCCTTGTTCTCCTTTTCTACAGTAGTATGATTTTAAAAATTTGGAAATGAGAATTTAAAAATATATTCAAAAAACATATAAAAATCATCCAGTCGGTATAAAAATAGTTGACTTTTTTGATATATCCTATTTAATTATACCATATAGACGGTATATTATTAAGGGGGCTTTATGAAAAGAGATTTGCTATTAATAGCAGTATTTATTGTTACTATTGCTCTGACCCCGTATGGGGTATTTGCAGCAGTACCACGAACAACGTATCCAGTAGTATTTGCTCATGGTATGGCTGGCTTTGATAACATTCTGGGGTATGACTACTGGGGCAATGACTATGGTGTCTTTGTTGGTGATCCCTGCGATGAATTTTTAGAAGTGACATGTAATGGCAATATTGACAGTGGTCAGAAATCATTTGTTGCTCAGGTACAGCCATTCCATTCTTCTGAATACCGTGGTACACAGCTTGCCAACCAGATAGAAAGTTATATGGCAACCAGTGGTGCGCGTTATGTAAATATTGTTGGTCATTCACAGGGCGGATTGGATTTGCGAAAAGCTGCAAAAGTATTGTATCAGCGCAAAGGATATACGGTGGTTAAGGTGGCACTTTCCATTTCTTCCCCCCACCGTGGTTCGCCACTTGCAAAGTATATTCTGGATTTAGGGCCTGGTGTAACCAGTGTTATGGCTGCACTTGCAACTATTTATGGCAATGTGGTCTATAAATCGGGGAATGATTGTTACGCATCAGCAAAGCAGATAGTCTATAATGATTATAGCGCCAGTGATGGTGTAACAACCGGTATGAAGGTATTTAATAATTCTTATCCTGTGAGCTCAACGTATGCTGCACGCTATGTATCAATTATTACTGCACAAACAGGTCTTGATGTAAATCCTGCATTATTCCTGCTTCGAAATGGGTTTTACAACATTGATGGCGATGGTTACTGCACCGATGACTGTGACAATGATGGTGCTGCAGGCAAAGGTGATGGGACACGTACCGATTTAGATGATGATGGTCTTGTTGGCATCAACTCTCAGCAGATGGGCTACAGGTTAAAATTAAATGAGGTATTTTTAGGCCAGGATTATCTATCAACCGATACGGGATTGGGATATGTAAGCAGCATAAATTATCCTAATAGTGCTCAGATGACTTCAGCTGCTGATATAGTTAATCAAGATCATTTAGATGTTATAGGTGTTGGTCCTGATATGTTTGACGAGATGGAGTTTTATGCAGCAGTGTTTGACTATATAGCATACTACGATTAATATATTTGTAAAGCTATGATTTAAAAAACCCTTTCTTGTGCAGGAAAGGGTTTTTTTTGTTTGCTGGATGTAATTTTTATTGACAAAAAAGTGGCATTAATCTAAATACCGAATAGTCGGTATCAATAAACTAAATATTACAAAAAGGGGGTTGGCATGTCGTTAAAAAGGGTATTAATAACAACTGCAAGTTTATGTATGTTTTTATTTGTTTTTATCCAGACTTCTTTTGCTGCTGTTGATAAAACAACATATCCAGTAGTATTTGCTCATGGAATGGGTGGTTTTGATACTATTTTAGGTTACAATTATTGGGGTGATGATTTTGGTGTGTTTGTGGGTGACCCATGTGATGCCTTTCTTGAAGTAACATGTAATTCCAATATTAATAATGGTCAGCAATCATTTGTGGCCAAGGTACAGCCTCTGCATAATTCAGAATATCGTGGTGCTCAGTTAGCTGATCAGATTGAAGGTTACATGGCAACAAGTGGTGCAAAATATGTAAATTTAGTAGGGCATTCTCAGGGTGGCATGGATATCCGCAAAGCAGCAAAAGTTTTGTATCAAAGAAAAGGGTATCAGGTTGTGAAAGTGCTTATGAGCATTTCTTCACCTCATAGAGGATCACCACTGGGTAAATATGTTCTTGAAATGGGGACATTAGGTGACATTATCAAATTCATATTTAACCTGTATGGAGATATTATATATAAACCAGGGAATGATACAGTAGAAGCGTTAAAACAGTTTGTATATGAAGATTATGATGCCAATGATGGCAAAATAACAGGAGCAAAAAAATTTAATGAAAATAATCCTGTGTCATCATTATATGCATCACGATATGTTTCGGTAATGACTGCACAGAAAGGATTGGATCTTAACCCACTTCTTCTGATTATCAAGGTGTTGTATGACATTGATGGCAATGGCTATTGTGTTGATGATTGTGATAATGATGGTGTAGCAGGCTGTGGCAATGGGATTAAAGATGACCTTGATGATGATGGAATGGTTGGTATCAATGCACAGCAGATGGGATATCGACTGAAATATCATGAAGTATTTTTGGGCCAGGATTATCTTACCACTGATACTTCATTGGGGTATGTTGGCAATATCAACTATCCCAATGCGCTCCAAATGACTTCTGGAGCTGATTTAATAAATCAGGATCATATGGATGTTATTGGGCTTGGTCCTGATATGTTTGACGAGATGGAGTTTTATGCAGCGGTGTTTGACTATATAGCATACTATGATTGATATATAATTTTTAGTTAAATATAAAAAATCCTTCTTCAAGCTATTGGGGAAGGATTTTTTTTGTCATGATATATATTAAAATAATTATTGAAAAAAAATGTTATAAACAGAATATGTAATGGTGGAAGAGTAAAGTTATTGAATGCAATAGGTTACAACTATTCACAAAGCAGTCTTATGATGCAATAGAGATTGCTTCGCTACGCTCGTAATGACATTGCACTTACGTCATTGTGAGCTCTATGGTTTGTTTTTAAGACGGCTTTTGGCAATGACTTTTCCGTCACAGCAAGCAAAGCGCTTGTCCTGAGCTTGTCGAAGGGTGGCAGTCCTAGTTGTATACATCAAGATATTGCTTTGTCGTCCAGATGGGACATTTCGCAATGACAGGGTATACAATATATAATTTTATAAAAAGGAGTGGTTAATCTATGAAAAAAAGATACTATATTCTGGGGACTATTGTAGCACTACTTTTTATCTATTTTATATTCTTCCATAAAACCGATACCATCCAGTCACGTATTGATTATATAAAAAATGGTGGCGTTGTACCACCGGTAAATATGTTACTGCAGGCTTTTCAAGCAGATGAGGAATTACGTGCGCGCCTGCAAACCGACTTTGATATGCAGGATGTTGTACAATATTTCAGGGACAAGTATGGAAAAACCATTCATCACAAGCATACCCAGGTGATGCTTGTTGAAAAACTTATGGGTTACCTTATGAAAATGTATCCGGATGACTGGGTTGTATATATGTATGCAATGCTGCGCGAAATATTTCCCGGCATGGAAAATGAAATATTTGATATATTTGAAAAATTACATAAATATAACACATGGTTAGAAGAAAATGAAAAAGATCTGGCACAATTGTCTTCAAAAGATAAACGGAACGCACTGTGGGAAAAGAGATACGAAATTTTTGGTAAGGATGCAGATCAGGTATGGGAATCAGAAAAAAGAATTGAACCAATTTATACTGCACTGGATACAATTCAGGAAGGCAATATGCCCTTTCATGAAAAACTATCGCTTTATAAACAAAGTATTCAGGAAGCATATAAAAGCAACACTGACACATTTGTAGCACGCAAACAGCAGGAGTTGATGAATTCATTCCTTGATGTTGAGAGTGTACAGAAGGATCTTTCAAACATGACACCACAGGAAAGAAAGGAAAGCCTGAAAGAAGTGCGTAAAGCTATGGGGCTTGACAGTGCTGCACTGCAACGCTGGGAAGAGTTAGATACAATACGCGATCAGCGCTGGGATGCTGGAATGCAGTACATGCAGCAATGTGCTGAGCTTGAAAAAAAATACAAGGGTGCCGAGCTTGAAAAGCAGCTTGATAGTCTCAGGATTAAATATTTTGGCGATGAAGCAGAAACAATAAAGAATGAAGAAGAAAGCGGGTATTACAGGTTTTCACAGCCACGAAAGTATGGATTGGAATAACAGTAACTTCCAAAGGTGATTTTTTTGGGAAAAAAATATTGCACACTTTGTATTGTGCTTACTGTTATACTCAGTGTATTGTGGTATACTCAATGTGGTACAATTTCAAGTGTTACTGAGTATGGAGTTTTTGCACCTTCGCGCCTGCAATTTGTTAAAGGGCAGGATGGCTGTACGCCAATTGAATTTGACAGGCAGTATACCGTATGGACATTTGGCGATACTATTACTGATGAAGGGATGATTTCTAATAGCTTAGCTTTTACCAAAAAGATTAATGCTACCAATGTGACCAAATTGCAATTTGAATATTACAGGGAACATGGGAAGATAGCACAATTCATAAAAAACACCTTTGATGAAAATCCATCCAGGGACCGATTATGGGCATTTGATGGGATTCGTATTGGTAATACTGTATATGTGTATTATGCTCATGTATATATACATGACCCCGGTAAACCGTTATCATTTACCACAAAAGAAAGTTCAATTGCATACTGGAATGTTCCCAACCAATGGGAAATTGGGAAACCCGTTCATTTTATCCGTAAAAAAAATATGTTTGTGGGCAATGTCCCTGCATTGGGTGCATCGGTTCTTTTGCATGATGACTATGTTTATGTAGTGGGCCACATCAGTGAAAAAAGTAAAAGTTCACTGGTTATTGCACGGGTACATAAGGACAATATACTACAGCAAAATCATTATGAATTTTTACAAGGCGATAGCAACTGGGATAAGGAACTTGCTGCCGCAAAAAGATTTTACGGTGATGTCGCTGGCGAATGTTCGCTGACGTATGACGATGGGTTACAGGCATTCTGTATAGTGTATTGCCAGCTTTTTACCGGCAATATCGTAATGTGCAAAGCACAAACCATAGAAGCATTGCCATATGCCAAAAAGGAAATTGTATATACGCCACCAAAGTTGCACGGTACAAGTATGATGTATTATTCGGCAAAGGCTATTCTGCAAGAAGGCAAGCAGTGGTACATAGTATATATGAATCCATTAGAGTATCAGCCATATTGTATAAAAGTTGACATAGGTAAAAGGTTCTGGTGAAATGCTATTTTTTGTAAGAGGGGGTAATCGGTCAGTTTGATACACATACTTAGCATGCATCCAGTGACCGATATTCACAATAAGGTCGTCAAGTGTTCTGAGTGCTTCAGGACTTGCAATGACGAAATTACATTTTGCTACTGCGAGCAAAGCGCTTTCCCTGAATATTTCTTTGGGACTAAGCATTCATGCTTCGACAAGCGGTTACTGAACTCAGCCAAAGTGCTTGGCAACCTTTATGTAAGGGTTGCACTCTTATAAAGCCAACAATGGATTGCTGCGGTGGTGTCCCAAAAGACATCTCTTTGCAATGACTTTTGCATTCCTGTCATTGCGAGGAACGAAGTGACGAAGCAATCCCATAGTTGCAAGCGCCGCAGGCGTGTGGCAATCTTGCCTTCTGCGGCAATGAGATTGCTTCGCTTCGACAAGTGGTTGCTGAGCTCGTCGAAGCACTCAGCACAGGCACTTCGTTCGCAATGACACATCGGCCAAGCCCGTCATTGCGAGTGCCGTAGGCGTGTGGCAATCTTGCCTTCTGCAGCATTGAGATTTTTTCGCTTCGACAAGTGGTTGCTGAGCTCGTCGAAGCACTCAGTACAGGTACTTTGACATGCTCAGTGCAAGCGCTACAATTGCAATGACATTGCACTTGCTTCATTGCGTGACCTGCCGTTTCTTTTGAGACGGCCCCTCGCAATGACTGGGTGGGAAAAGTCACTGCGAGCAAAGCGCGGTAATCTCATATCATAATAGAGATTGCTTCCCTATTACATTGTGATTGTATTTTGAAGATATTATAGAAAAGACTATTCTTTGAGGAGTGCTGTATGGAAAATAAAAATATATTTTTTGCAATGATTATTACCTGTATTGTTGCTTTCATTGATTCATTGTATTTATTATATGTTCATTACTTCCCACTTGTGCCTGATGCACCACTGTTTGCGTTATGCACTGCTGGCACCATGTTTGATTGTAATGCTGTCAATACCAGTGCGTATGCAGTGTTATTTGGCCTTCCTTTGTCAGCATGGGGGCTTTCGTTTTATCTATTTTTTATTGCTATACTCATTGTGTATTTTAAATACTGGCGTCATAGTATAATTGAATTTGGTATGCTGTGGCTTACCATATTTGCTGTGCTACTTTCAGTTGTGCTTGGATTTATATCATTTGGTAAAATTAAAAAATTTTGTTCATTTTGCATGATACTGTGGTTATGCAACGGTATATTGCTTGTGCTGGTGGGTATGCATATACGCCGTTTGTACAATGGTTTTAAAAGAGCCGTTAATACAATACATGATTTTGATGTCATTGCGTTGATGAAGGATACCCAAGTACAAAAAATTATGATTATAGTTTCTATAGCTGGTATCATTTCACTGGGACTGGGGTATGGACTTAATGCTTCACTGAAATATGCATATAATCAAAAAGAAAAAGAAAGAGAAAGTAAGCTTATAGAAGAATTTAAAAAAGATTATGAACAATATGAAAAAGTAAACATACCAGTTGACGACATAGAACCTTTTGCAGGAGCAAAAGAAAATCCTGTGCATATTGTTGTATTCTTTGATTTTAACTGTGGGGCCTGTCACAGAGCTATTGCACTTCTTAACGAATTAGCAATGAAATATGAAGGAACTGTTGCCCTGTACCTGCGGCATTTTCCGCTGGATGGAACCTGCAATACGTTTATTAAACATGCAAAAGATGGCGCTTCATGCATTGCTTCACAGTTTGCTTATGCCCTGTATGGTGACAAAGAATACCACGAATATATTATGCAGCTTATGACCCACACGGGTAGGGTTGATGATGATGTAATAAAAGAAGTTATTACTGGATTAAAGAAAGACTTTACGCAGCTTGAAGCAAAAGCAAATACACCACAAGTGAACAAACTTTTGCAGGATGATATAGCATTGGGCGGTAAACTTGGAATTCATGCAACCCCCACAATCATCATTAACAACACAAAATTAAGACCAGGCATCCCCCCAGCGTATATATTGGAAATGGCAATAAAAATAGAGATGGCAAAAAATAAATAATTTATCGCTTGAAAATTATTGCTTCAACACCTGCTTCATCCATCATGGCTTTTGCCAGTTCATCGTTGTAGGGGTGCTCAAATATAAATGTTTTAATACCCGCGTTTATCAGCATCTTGGTGCATATGGAACATGGTTGGTGGGTAACATAGATAATGGCACCAGCTATTGAAACACCGTGGAAAGCAGCCTGTATAATGGCATTCTGTTCAGCATGCAAGCCACGACACAGCTCATGGCGTTCGCCTGATGGTACGTTGTAGATGTTGCGAAGGCAAGTTTCAGGAGTGCAGTGTGTTATACCCGTTGGTACGCCGTTGTAGCCGGTGGATAATATGCGTTTATCTTTCACAATGACTGCACCAACTTTGCGACGTATACATGTTGCACGTGTGGAAACATCATGTGCAATCATCATGAAATATTCATCCCAGGTTGGTCTCATTTTGCGCTCACTTTGCATTGTAGCTGTAAATCAACTGAATAATCCATAACCGTGTGCAGTGTAAATTTCACTGTTAATGGAATTACACTGTGATAAACATATCGCTTTGGTTTTAGTAAATCATGTTTTTTTGCATATTCTTTGACTGGCTCAATAGGAATTGCGGCTGTCAGCGTTACTGGTTTTTGTGGTGTTATGGCAAGCGCTGTGGATGTATATTCAAAAGATTGTGACAGTATTTCTTCATTGTTATGGGCGATAGTTACTGTAACAGGTGGCTTTTTTACTGAAAGCTGAGATGATGTGTTACTGGTAAATGTTACCGATGCCAGGATTGGCTGGTTGATGGTATGAATAATGGAGAAGCGCACCTGAACGCCGTTTACTGCAACGGTTTGATAGATATAATCAGTTGGCTCTTTTTTCTGGATAATGAGTGTTAACAGGATGATGAACACTATAATGTTAATGAGCAAAAAGATGCGTGAAAATTTCTTTTTTCGCTGATTGGTGTCAGGAGGCATTTCACCTTTTTTGATGTATTCAATATATTCCTTTGCTTTTTCCTGCATTGTGTTATTCTATCTGTTGTAGTATTGCTTGGGGAAGGGTAAATTCTATGGTTTTTAGTTTATACATAAAGCCATACAGCATTGCAAAAAAATTAATTGTTAATGTTTTGGTGTCCTGTAATGATTTGAAAAAATAGGCGTTCACAGGATTGTTAGCAAAATGAAATGTATGGTACGTTTGAATTTGGTTGCCATCAGCAAACATGGTGAGTGAAGTTGATTTTTCATCTTTTTCTACCAGCCATGAAACATTGGTTGGCAAAATATCGTCAATGGCTTCGGGTAAATCAAAATATAAAAGGTAATAATCATCAGGGGTTGACAATAGCAGTGATGCACCCGCATCGTCAAAAAAATCATATAGCAGGGCAAAAAACTCTTTATCAAGAGTAGAGTTGTCCGCAAGTTTTCGTAATGCATCAATAAACTGTTGCGTTGCAATGATGTCCATATCCAGTAACTATCGCCTATAAAAAATTTTTTAAAGTATAAAGCCTGTGCAGATAGCAGTGTATATTGCTGGTAACTATCGCTCAAAAATTATATAAAATTTCAATTGTGGAGTTGGTAAATAACCCATACAGTTTGAATGAAAAATATATGATAACAAACACAAGTAAAATCATGATGACGATATTCATTTTGTCAAGAAGCCTGTCAGAAATTGATTCTTGCAATTTGTTCATCATGAATGCAATCAATGTAAGGTAGCCTGCAAGTCCCGTGCAGCAGGATACAAGAAATGTGACTTTTAGCGGGACGGACATAGTTTCAAAGAGCTGCAAATCTAAAAGAAGTTTATAGCCAATAACCCACCATACAATCATGCCGGGATTAGTAATGGCAATGGTTAATCCGGTAAGAAACGATGTGCGTTTTTTGTACTGAATATGAGGCTTGTGCGCAGGGGGTATGTGCTTGTGTTCACGGTATGAACGGTACAAAAGCGCTATGATAACAAGAATACCAAGTGAATAGGTAAAGATCTGAACCTTGGGGTAATGTAAAAATCCGCCAATGCCAAAGAGCACCAGCACACCATAGATAAAGTCAGAAGTAACCGAACCCATTGCTACCGATATTGCCGGCTTTAAATGGCCGTTAATGGCTTTTTTTATGACTTCAAGCTGGACAGCGCCAACAGGAATTGATGAAATAAATCCAATAAAAAGCCCAAAAGCAAATAAAAAAAAGATATGAATGGTATACATGCCATACCCTGCACGTGATTTTTTTCTATTTTATACGTTGCAAATTGTGGTAAAAAGTTGCAAGTATTTTTTTGTAAATATTATTTCTTGTCTTTCTTTTTACGCTCTTCAACTTCCTGGGGTGTGAGTTTTTTGCCCTGTAGTACTATTTTGCGAATTGATTCTTTGGAAAAGTCATCTTCAAAGATAATTTCTTTACCTTTATACACTTTGAGGTTATCAATGATGGGGATGCAGTTCTTTGAAGCAAAGCCAATTTTCCCACCTTCAAGCTCTTCATCAATTGTGTGCGATAGTACCTGTGCATTGTCTATTGCTACAGTTACTGTTTTGCCTTCAGCAGTGATTGTCAGTGCGTACACTCTGCCATATTCAAGCTTTATTTCTTTTGTGGCAAGAGTAGTTATGGTAAAATTACCCTTTGCCTGCTTTGGCAGTGTGGTGTCCTTGATGTCGGATTTTATGATTTGTATGGTGGTGATACTGTTGGTAGTACCGGTAAATTGAACTGCGTAAAACTGTCGGTAATCAGATGCAGCAAAAAATGTGAGATAGGTGGCACCATCCGCAGGTGAGTAAATGGCAACGGTGTGGGTAATGGAAGTGAAATCATAGTCACTGGTGCTGATAAGTGAATTTAAGTTTATTAACGGGCTGTAGTCAAAGGAATACGATTTGCTCCTGTTTTCGCGCAGGTATGATTCTTTATTATCGGATACCACCGACCAGTTGCCTGAAATCTGCTGCCAGGTATACGGGGGTGTGCTCTGGGAGTAGGAGAAAATAATGGAGAGTAATAGCGTAATTTTAGTTAGTATTATTGCGTTCATTAATTTATTGATTTTCATGCTTTGCTCCACTATTTTGAATTTAAATCTGATACCAATTTTTATAAAATTTTGAGATGGCATTATCCATAAAAAAATTGCACTTTTAAAATTAAAGTGTAGCGATATTTTCAATGTAAAACGTGTAGAATTCGTTATTAATCGACTATCACACAAAGGGAATTTTTGCAATTAAAAAGTGATGTTACAAACAGTATTTTATTTTCAAATGACTTCACATCATATTTACTTTTTTTGTATAAAATAAATTCCATCTTTATTATGAAAATGCCTTTTCTTTTCTAAAAAATTAAACGTAATGTATTGCCTTTATCTTTAAATTCTTTTCATAAATACATTACAGGTATACTATATTCCGTTTGTATTGAATATGCATTGATCATTATTTTTCAATTTTTGACGTTTTTACAATTATCCCTCTATTTTAATAGTTGATGATATAGATTGCCACGTCTAAATTTCGTTGAGACAGGCTATATCTTTTCTGTCATTGCGAGCAAAGCACGGCAATCTCAGTTGTATGCATCAAGGGCTTGCTTTGTCGTTCCAATGCGACTCCTTGCAATGACGGTTTAATTTTTATTACTATGGGGTTACCGAGTCAATAGTATATACTTCAGAAGAGCCTTCGTTTAATGTAAGAGAACTTGAATTTGTTTCTTCAATAATTACAGTTCCTTCCTGAAATCCTGAACCTTCATCAATACTTGCAACAACTGTTCCTTCAAGTTTATTAACCTCTTTGGATTCTGTTTGAGATTGATCGGCATATCCACCACTTTTACTCCATTTTGCATCTCCATCTGCCCATATAATATCATTTATAGGATTTCCCGCATCATTTATCCATGCAAGCTCTGTGGGATTATCCTGATTACATCCTATGCCTGCATATAATATCATGCTTATAATTGTTATTGTTACAAGTGATTTTTTCATAAGATCCTCCAATTTTTAGTAAACAATGTATAGTATCGTAGTTAAAATACAAAACTTTGAGATGCCCGGCATGGCATCTTTATGAGTATATACAATCCAAGTGCAGTATACAAGCAATGCATAGGTCTCAAAGCATTTCAAAAAACGCCAGGCATAGTGTCATTATAACACATGTACTCACACTATGAGAGACGTAATGTATGGTGTCTTTATAGGGTAAATGTTTTAAAGACATTTATCCTGCAAAGTCGTCACACATAACGTCTCTTTTTAACAAGATATTGTTTTTATATACCGTCGTCAATTTATTTTGTGCAAAATATTTTGATGTATAGGGATATAAGGCTCTGACCCTTACAATAATATCACCCCTTCGGGGTTTTTTAGTTAATAACAGCATGTCATCCTGAACGTGTTTCAGGAACTCATTAGTGGGAACAAGAGATTCCAGGTTAAGCCCGGAATGACGTATTACTTTGTCATTTCAAAGGAGCGAAGTGACTGAGAAATCTTAAAGTGGGAGGCAAGATTTCTCGCTGCGCTCGAAATGACATAAAGGATAGCTCGAAATGACAAAAAGAGATGACCAGAATGACAGATAGGCAACAAGTCATCCTGAACTTGATTCAGGATCTACTTATAAGGCTCTGACCCCCAAATACACTATCTCTCCAATAACTCTGCACACTTTGCGTACTCTGCGTGATGCATAGGTTTGTCTCACACAGAGACCGCAGAGATGGGGAGGGTGAGGCTCTGACCCTGTTACAATAGTATAATAGTATCACCCCTTCGGGGTTATATATTGAATACCAGGGATTCATCCTGAACCATGACCTGAATTTATTTCAGGATCGATTCAGTGTAGTCATCCTGAACTTGATTCAGGATCTCAATGGTGAGGATAAAGATTCCGGGTTAAGCCCGGAATGACGTATTACTTTGTCATTTCGAAGGAACGAAGTGCTGAGAAATCTTAAAGTAGGAGGCAAAGATTTCTCGCTGCGCTCGAAATGACATAAACAATTGCTCGAAATGACAAAAAGAGATGACCGGAATGACAGATAGGCAACAAGTCATCCTGAACTTGATTCAGGATCCAATCACAATGCTCACCCCTTACAATAATAGCACCCCTTCGGGGTTAGTGTGATGTTGTGATGAAAATAATATGCTCTGACCCCACTAAGGATCTTACGTATCATCCTATCCATTAAGGATCTGCCACAAATCCCACTATCTCTCCCATAACTCAGCGTACTCTGCGTGATGCATCGGTTTGTCTCACGCAGAGACCGCAGAGATGGGGAGGGTGAGGCTCTGACCCCAAATCCCACTATTTCTCACATAACTCTGCGTACTCTGCGTGATGCATCACTTTGTCTCTAGAGTCTAGGCTCTGATCCCTTACAATGTATCACCCCTTCGGGGTTTCTTGATGATGTTGTGATGAAGATAATATGCTCTGACCCCATGGTTTGCAATTTTTTTATAACTTTTTTATCAAAAAGTACAAATTTTTTCCTACATCCTTTTAATTTTTTCTGCTTCATGCGTTGTATAGAGTAAGAAATACCCTTTTTCACACAATATTTTACATCAATGGAGGAATACGTATGGCACGGAAATTGCGTGTACAGATGCCAGGGTTAACCTATCACATTACTTCTCGCTGCATAGAGTGGCGAAATATGTTAGAAGAAGAGTACTTTAAAGCCTGTTTTGTGGAAATTTTACGCAGAGCAAAAGAAAAATACCGGTTTAAGCTTATTGCCTACTGTATTATGGACAATCACATCCATTTGGTTATTCACACAGTAGATGATGGAGCACCTATAGGGCGCATTATGCAGTATATTAAGGCACGGTTTGCTGAAATTTATAATAAAATGACTGGTAGAACCGGCCCTTTCTGGAATGAGCGCTATAAGGATAGTATTGTAGAGTTTGCCCGTGATGGGTTTCACTATTTGTTGTGGTTGTTGTGGTATTTGGCGTATAATCCGGTACGGAAAAACCTATGCTCTGACCCTACAAAATACCACTACAGCAGCATAAAAGCATATTTACAGGAGGATGCCGATGTAGGAGTGCCAATAGATTACCATGACTATTTTAAAGAGTTAGGGAAAACATTTGCCGAAAGGGTAAAAAGATTTATGCACTACGATGAAATATACCGCAAGCGCTATTCAATTGCGGGGTGGGTGTAATGCCATAAAAAAATTATCGGGGCTGTCTCAAAAAAACCTTGGTGCACACAATAACGTGAGTGCAATCTCATTGCAAGCGTAACGAAGAATCTCAATGTCACAGAGGATGAGATTGCCACGCGCTTGCAGCGCTCGCAACTATGGGATTGCTTCGTCACTTTGTTCCTTGCAATGACGTGGGTGTAAAGTAATTGTAATGAGGGGTCTTTTAGAACACCCTCTGTGTGTAATAATAATTAAATATTTTACAACGTTGCCTTTAATCCAACATAAAAGCTACGCTGTGGCATATTGTACCCGTACACATGCTGGTAGTGTTTGTTGGTTATATTTTCAGCTTTTGCCTGTATGGTAACCTGTGGGGTCAGAGCATAGTGTGCTGCAATATCTGATTTTACATATCCTTTCAGCGTCACAGCCACAGTGGAAAATGTAGCAGCATCAAAATAAGAATCATTACGTTTTCCCACGTAGGTGCCAGTATATGATATGCTGAATTTCCCAATGTATATATTTACAGTGGCGTAGCCCTGATGTTTGGGTCTGCGCAAAAGCTGTGTATCAGTGCTTTCATCAATTGCTTGGGTATACGTATATCCACCTCCAAGGGTCAGAGCCTTAAACGGCTGCAGTGTAAAAGATCCTTCAAAGCCTTTAGTGGTAACCCTGCCAATGTTAATATATTTTCCCGGCCAGGTGCTGGAATCATAGTCTATCATATTGTGATAGTTGTTTTCAAAATAAGTAACACCAACGGTAAGGATATCAAACAATGGTTGTTCAATACCGACATCGTAACCGGTGTTTTCTTCTGGCTTTAAATCTTTATTTTCATCAGTATATACGCCGCCATCACCATAGATTTGATACAGGCTTGGTGCTTTGTAGCCTTTGCCCCAGTTACCTTTAAGTTTTGTTTTTACCACAGGGAAAACAACAGCCGGTGAAACTGTATAGCTTTGCTGCCAGCCAAAGATAGCATTTTTATCGGCTCTGACCCCTGCAGTTAGATAAAACATTTTACCTACATTTATATGATCCTGAGCAAAGAAGCCAATAACATCAGTATCATTGGTGGTTTTTGATGGAGTCAGGTAATCCTGCAGGTTTGAAAATTCTTTTTCAAAGCTGATACCTATATTCAGTATGTTACTGTCTTTAAGTGTGAATGTATGGAGCCATTCAGTATGGGCGATAGTTCCTGTGTAACGGTTTTTTGCTCCAAAATCGGCAAAACCTACACTACCGTCATCGTCAAAATCATCATATGAGCGTATTGTGCGGGAAACGCTGGCACTTAAGCTGTGTTTCCAGAATGATGCAATTGTGTGCTCAAACTGTATGTAGCCGGATACCTCTTTGCGGTTTTCGTAAGAGTTTGCATCATCAGTTAAGGCAGCATCATCTAAATCAAGATCAGTTTCCTTTGCTGTGAAGCCGGCATCAATGCTCAATGCAGTAAATGGCGTATAACCAAATTTACCCAATGCATAGCGCTGATACATGCTATCCTTATCATACGGGGTAGTGGCAGAGGAAGGTTTTGTTGCACGTGAATACCCTTCAGCGGAAAGCTGTCCGGCAGTAATGGAATAATTGAATGAACTATCGCCTGCTGAAATATTTGCTGAAAGCTGTGTGGTGTAATATGAACCACCATAAAGGTTTACGGTAACCTGTGATTTGCTCTGACCCCGTTTTGTCACAATGTTGATAATGCCTCCGGTTGCGTCTGATCCGTACAGTACGCTCTGAGGCCCCTTGATAATCTCAATGCGCTCAATTGAGTCGGTGGTGAGGGTTCCAAAATCAAATGTTCGTTCGATAGTTGATGGGTCTAAAACCTTTACTCCATCAATAAGCACCACTGTGTTACCGGTCTTTGCCCCCCGAATAAATACGCTTGCAGTGCCACCTAACGTTCCATTTTGTACAAGCGTAAGTCCGGAAACCGTTTGCAGCACATCACTTACAAACCGATAGCCTCCCTGCTCAATATCTTTGCTGGTAATAATACTTACGGAAGAACTTTGCCCATAGGTGATGGTGCTTTTGTACGCACTGATAACAACATCTTCCAGGGGCGTTTCTTCCTGGGCAAAGACGGCGGTACCTATCGCCAAAACTGCCGTTAAAAAAAAGATTTTGAATTTAAACATAAAAAACCTCCTCAAAAGTTTGAAAGTTGGTACTGGAATGAGGAGGCGGGAAACCGGAAAGCATAAAAAACGCATGCTCTGAGGCATGCGGAGTGTTAGAATCAAATTTCTTTGACGCTAACTGGCTCCCAATCCTCGAGGAATTCCAGCTACAAGGAGTGTCTGGCTTATCCCTGGTAAACAGGGAATCACAGTTGCGGGTCAGCGCGGGATTTGCACCCAGCTTCCTCCTGCTTTACGGTTTTTACGTAAAAGCAAGTATGATGAAAAAAAAATATTAATAATTGTCAACTAAAAAAATTTGCGTTTAATTTGTTGTAATAGGTACTTCTATTAAAATTAAAAAAATAATGCGTTGTTTGCTTGGTTTGTAACATAAACATATCAATTTTATTGTGGAGGTGTTATGAATAGTATATGCAGGAGTATTCTTTGTGGTGTTTTTATTGTAACTGGTGTTTCATGTTCTAATTATACTAGCACTAATAAAAATCTTGATTGGGAGCAAGTGAAAAAAGATGCAAGGGTAACTGTTCATGTTGATGAATTTGTTACTCCGTATATGGTGCCTGTATCCTCACTGGCCTGGGAGGATGGTATTTATATAACGAGGGATGGAATGGATTTGTATTGCATTTACTGTCCTGCTGACGTAATGTCATTTAATCTTGCTGGGTCACCACAAGAAGATGCGTTGCTCTATTTACGAGGTCCTTTCCTGTCTATGGATATGCATGCAAACCAGATTGGTTATGAGTGGTGGATTCATGGTGACATTTATCGTTCGCATCGTAATAGTCTTTCTGAAGATTTTACCCAATGGCAGGCGGTTGCAATGCATGACCCCATTTTCAATGAAGGAGCTCCTCAGGGTATTATTAATAACAATGGCTTTTCATACTTTGTCTATATCCATAACAGGATTTCTGATCCATATGATGATAATATCTGGATGCAAAAAGATGTTTCACGCAATCTTAATTCATCTGGTATGGAATTACCCGATAGCATTAATTCAGAATATGCAGAAGATAATCCTCATGTGGAATTGATAGATGCAAATCAATTATTACTTTTATTTGAGAGAGCAGGCCATCCAGATAATGTTAGCCAGAGGGATATATGGTTTTCGGTGGGTACTGATGACGGTACAAATTGGAGTAATCCGGTGAATTTTTACTGTATTAATACTTTTGGCAGTATTGATTATGAACATATACAACCACACCTGTACTATAACCAGAGCCAGTCATGTTGGTATTTATACTTTGTTACACAGCATACCAATGGCAGATTGGCAATATTTCGAAGT
The DNA here is from genome assembly GCA_040756435.1 of Spirochaetota bacterium. NCBI lineage: Bacteria > Pseudomonadati > Spirochaetota > Spirochaetota bacterium. The sequence goes on from JBFLZD010000016.1 coordinate 59,125, forward strand.
AAAAAAATAAAAAATCCTTCCAATCTCAATGATTATAGCGATTGGAATAACAATACAAACCCATACTGGGAAGTACCAAAACCTGTAATATCCACAGGAGATAATCCCTATATAATAGGGGTTGGAGAGCCAACCCTGACTCAGGAGGGAAATTTATACTTTGTTGTTATTTATGAAAATCCCGATGGTTCAGAATATAATAGATATGATGCAGATCCCTGGTGTGCAATAAAAAAATAGGAAAGTAAATCCAAAACATATATAAAAAAATCTTGAAGCACATAATTGTATTGACGGGAAAATAATACCATACAATAAATATAAAAGAGCGTCCACTCATATTGTAAAGCTAAACAATAGCACAGTTTTTGTAGGGTAGTTTTTTATTGATATTCAATGAAGATTGTAGTGCTTAAATTTTTATATTGCTATCTCTAATTTAAATTTTCAATGGAGATGTTTTATGAATACTATTGATGACATAAGTTCAAAAGGAAAGAAAACCGCCAATAAGATACGAATTGTAGTGGCAACTATCTTGTTTCTAATTGTTGTGTCAGCTGCTCCCAACAATCCGGCAATTGTTAATATAAGCTATCTGATAACCATTACTATTTTTGCAGTTATTTCAATCATAAACCTAAGATCGGTATCATCAGTATTGTACTCCAAAATTATTAAATATAGTACTGTTCTTTTTGAAATATCCATACCTACTATTCTCAAGCTTTCACATTTAGCAACAGCTAAACCACACCTGATGATTAATGAAGGAGCAGCCTTCCAGGCATATTTTTTATTTATAATGTTAACGTTGTTTCAAAATGAGCGGTTTTTAACAATCCTCACAGGTATTGTGGCTACGGTAGAATATAGTGTACTGGTTATTATTGGTATTTTTGTCATGCGCATGCCGGTTATTTCAGGTAGTTCAGAATGGGGGCATATAGTCATTGATGATGAAATTGGTAAGATAGTTATGCTCATTGGATTTACGGCAATAGCTGTTACTATATTACGGAATTTACAGCAATTTGCATTTACAGCTCTGAAAAACGAAAAAAATGCTTTAACAAAAGCTCTACAGCTAAAGGAGATAGTTAATGAGGCTAAAACTGTAAACAATTTGCTTATTGATGTAAGTAAAAATCAAACTGAAATTAGCACGGTGCTTTCAGAAGTAGCAAATGATGAAGCTACGATGAGTGAGGAGCTTTCATCAATGTATGAAGAACAAACCTCGGCAATTGAACTTATTTACAAAAACACTATCAAACAAACAGATGAAACAAAATTGATGAAAGATAGGATCCATGAATTCATTGAGATCCAGAAGAATGTAATAACCGTTGGCGAACAGATGCTGAATAATATTATCAGCATAACTGAATATTCAAAAAAAACAGAAACAAGTTTAAATGAGTTATCACATATCATGGATATTGTAACACAAAGTGGTGGTGCCATTAATTCATTTCTTGAGGTTATTAGAAACATTACTGATCAGATCAATTTGCTTTCGTTAAATGCAAGCATTGAAGCAGCCCGTGCTGGTGAGTATGGCAGGGGTTTTGCGGTTGTTGCAGATGAAATTGGTAAATTAGCAATGGCTACGTCGGATAATGCAAAGGAAATATCATCGCAGCTTGCACGAATAAATCAGGATATTTCCAGCAGTATTTCTATCATGCAAAATACGCAAAAGGCATTGAATGACATGATAGCCATTATAAGTGCCAGCAAGTCAAACATCAATGAAGTCCGTGCTGCAATTGGCAATCAGCAAAAAGCCATTGAAGATGTAAAACGTCAGTCAGATGTACTTGATTCACTTTCTCATGAAATACTTATGGCAATAAATGAGCAGCAGTCATCAATGAATGAAAGCGTATCATCTATACAAAAGCTATCGGAGGTGGCGCAGATAGTGGCAGACAGAACCATGCAGATGAATGAATTGACAATTCAGATTAATACAATTGCACAAACGTTGGCCAAAGTTACCGATACCATTGATAATTAAAAAGTCAGAGCATTACTTTTTTACATGCGCTGGTACGGGGTATACGTATGGTTTTCCGGATAGTGGATTTGTATAGACTAAACATACGCAATCAAACAGTGCTTCAATATTCTGATAGGTAATGCATTTTTCTGGTTTCCCATCAAAAAAAATCTTTCCTTCTTTAATGCCGATTATCCTGCTACAGTATTCAGATGCGATGTTGATATCATGCAGTATGGCAATAATGGTGCTGCCGTTTTCATTGAGTTTACGCAGAATGTCCATGATGGCAATAGCATGGTGTATATCTAAATGCGATACCGGTTCATCCAGCAAAACGCATTCAGTGCTCTGCGCCAGCGCACGGGCAATGTTGACACGCTGCAGTTCGCCTGAGGAAAGCTCGGTAAGCTTTTTTTGTTTTAAGTGCTGTACATTACAGTACTGCATGGCTTCATGAATGGCGTTGTAATCATGTTCTTTTAAGTTTGTGACTGTTGTATGGGGAAACCTTCCTAATGCAACAAAAGACTCAACAGTGTAGGGAAGCACTCGTTCAATATCAGTTACTGATGACACCTGTGTTGCATATACAGTGTGTGGTATTGTTGTAATATTGTTTTGTTTATAGGCGATAGTTCCTGATAATGGGGCTACAATGCGGGCAAGTAATTTGAGCAGTGTTGATTTGCCTGCACCATTGGGTCCAATGATGCCAATGAAATCGCCAGTGTTAATGGTACAATGGGGAATATTCAGCACAGGAATATTTTTGTATCCAGCTTTTATTCCGGTGAATTCAAATGTTATCATACCGTGTCCTTGCGCGTTAACAGAAGAATCAGAAAAAATATTCCACCAAAGAACCCCGTAATAATGCCTGATGGTATCTCATAAGGCATGACGATGCTTCGGCCAATGGTGTCGGCCAGTACCAGTGTGGTGCCGCCGGCAATTGCTGATACTGGCAAAAGAAATGAGTGGTTAGCTTTTATACTGCGCACTGCATGTGGTACAATGAGCCCAACAAATCCAATGATGCCGGTTGCGGCCACGGTGATGCTTGTAGCAAGTGATGCTATCCAGAAAAGTATAGCTATATGAACTGTGCTAATACCATGGGTTGTGGCAAAACCTGTGCCAAATGAAATGATATCTAAATGCCGGTGAAAAAAAAGTGCAATAGTTGTAATCATCAGTATGCTCATGCAATACAGTGTAATATGTTCATAATGAGCCATTGACAGGTCGCCGGACAGCCACATCAAAGTTTTGTGTATGGTGTCGGGTTTTGCAAATGCACATATAAGCAGCACCCCTGAAGAAAGCACAAAGCCTAATGATATGCCAGCTAAAATAATTGCTGTGGGATGAAACTGCATTGCCCTGGCAATGGAGAATATCACTACCACCGTGCATACTCCACCAATAAATGCAT
>JBFLZD010000017.1 GCA_040756435.1 Spirochaetota bacterium
CCTATTCATTGGGCAAAGAAAACCTTTTAGTGCAAAAGATACTTGAAGAAATGGTTAAGAAGGGTGTGGTTGAGTATTTTGATGATGCTCGTGGAAGATTTTATAAAAAAATATAATTTTTTCAATAATTATTTCTCAATGTGGAAATTTGAACAAAATACAATATAGTGTACACTCCCGCCACCGAAGGCGGCGGGGGTGTATATTATTTTCAGTATAAAATTTTTTAAAGAATTATTACTGGATTTTTTTTTAAATTCATGAAAAAAACTTTACAAATTAAAAAAAAATAGCCATAATTGTATAAACGCTAATTTTACAGTGTTGTGTATTATTTTGTGCCAGGATTGAATACATAGAGTACGAGGGAAACTACATGCCACGATTAAAACCGGAAGCACGTGCGGAAAAAGAGGAGCAAAGAAAAACGCAGATAATAAAAGCGGCGTATGAGGTTATTTCTGCAAAAGGGTATAATAACTTCACCCTGGATGATATTGCAAAAAATGCAGGCTTATCAAAAGGTGGTGTGCTGCACTATTTTAAATCCAAAGAAGATATACTCATCTATTTGCTGGAACAAATTTATATTATCATTAAAAAAAATATTAACAAGCGAGCAGCAAAATACCGCACGCCTGAGCGCCGTATGCGAGCTATAGTTATAGCATTTATTGTTACGGCAAAACGTCATCCTGCATTTTACACGGTGCTGGTTGATTTCTGGGCACAGATTCCTATAAATGAACGAGTGAAACATATAAATACTGATATCTACAAGCAGTTGTGTGATGAGATAGTTAAGGTTATTGAAGATGGTATAGGTCAGGGGGTTTTCAAATCAGTTGATGCCAGGTTAGCTTCGCATGCCATTGTGGCAATGGTGATGAATGTTGCTATACAGTGGACATTTAATCACGAGCTTTACAACATAGATCACCTGGCAAAAACCTGCATGAAAATGATAATGTCATATTTAGAAGCCAAACCCAAAGCGGGACAATAAACAATGCGCTTGTGTCAGGGGGTGTCCCAAAAGACACCTCTTTGCAATGACTTTTGCCTTCCTGTCATTGCGAGGAACGAAGTGACGAAGCAATCTTATCTTGTGCGGCATTGAGATTGCTTCACTTCGTTCGCAATGACATTGCGCTCACGCCATTGCATGCCCTACCGTTTCTTTTGAGACGGCCCCTACATTAAAGGTACAATAATACGGGCAATTGTTTTTGTTTTAAAATCAGTATATAACGTAAAATTAGTATACGGTATCCCAACGCTTTTTAACAAAACCACTACCATGGAAAGACCTAACCCCATACCCTCAGCAGTTGGGTCAGGATTTTCTAAAAAGAAATCTGCAATGCTATCATAGTGAGAGGAGCGTTCAATTCTTTCCCGCATACGTTCCAGTTCTTTTCTGGTTACTGGCAAATTATTTATTACTTCAATTGTGAGTCGTGTTGGTTGTGGTTTTATATATATCCTGGTGGATAATCCATATTGCTTTGCCTTTATGCCGTAAATAAGCAGCGATTCTTCGTTAAGAATATTTCTAACTTTAGTTACAACTTCCATGATGTCATCAGGGTTTTTAATTTCACCTTCTTCAATAAGAATATATTTGGCGTTGGCTTTTACCGCATTTGCTATCAGTTCCTTGATGGATGAATAAACAGGCGTGTAAAGGTCTGATTTGTTATGCTTTTCCAGTATTTTACTCAATGCATACTGTATATTTTTTTCTGTTTCATCTAAGATGGAATAGCTGACAAAAACCACTTCCTGGTTTTTATTGATTGCCGATAGTATCTCGTGTAAAATGTCCTGTGATGTTGTTGGCGCCATAGAGTAAATGGTTATTATTTCATTGATTTTACATATACTATCGGTATAATGCTATTATTGCAAGAATTTTTTAATTGCAACAGTATTGACTTTTTATATAGTGTACTACACAATGCTACTTTAAAATGAAATTCTGAGGTTAACTATGCTGGATATACTTTTTCCTTCGGTGCCATCTATCATTAGTATAACGATACTCAGCCTGGCATGTGGTATATTGCTGTCCCTTGCCAAGGTTTTACTAAAAGTGGAAAAGGATCCCCGCATTGAGAAGGTAATGGAAGCTCTTCCCGGTGCAAATTGTGGTGCATGCGGGTTTCCCGGTTGTGCCGGGTATGCAACCAATATTGTTGAACATGGTGCAGCCATTAATATGTGTCCTGTTGGTGGCCCGGAAAGTGTGAAGAAAATTTCAGAAATTATGGGAATAGAAGCCCAGGTTGGTGTTAAACGAATTGCCCGTGTTCACTGTCAGGGTGGCGTGAATGAAACCAAGATACGGTTCATGTATCAAGGCCCTCATAGTTGTACGGCTGCTCAGCTTGTTATGGGTGGCTTCAAGGTTTGTGAATATGGATGTTTAGGCCTTGGTGATTGCGTACGGGCATGTCCATTTGATGCTATTCATCTGGACGATAGGGGGCTGCCTTTTGTTGATGCTGAAAAATGCACAGGTTGTGGCAACTGTGTTGAAGCCTGTCCACGCAATATAATAAGCCTGCTGGATAACTCAGTGGACGTCTATGTGATGTGCCGCAATAAGCAGAAAGCACCGGTTATGAAGTTAGGTTGCAGTGTGGGTTGTACTGCATGCCGGCGATGTGAAAAAGTGTGCCGTGAGGAAGTATTTAAAGACAATCCTGAAGTTGATACAGCAATCAAGGTGGAAAACTTTTTAGCTACTATTGATTATGAATTATGTATTAATTGTGGAAGATGTGCTGAAGTTTGTCCGCAGAATGTTATTGACTTTAAAAAAGTTATGGTAATCAAACGTGAAACCAATTGACCAGATGAACGGTGCCGAAAAGGCAGCAGCGCTTTTAGTGGCACTGGGCCCTGAAGTTGCTTCAGAGATAATGAAATTTCTTGATGAAGAAAGTGTTAATAAATTAGCTGCAGAGATAGCAAAGATAGATGTACTGTCACCTGAAGAAAAAGAAGAACTTATAGGACAATTTTTGCTGGAACTTAAGAAAGCGCGTGGAGTGGCCTTTGGTGGTCACAATGTTGCCAAAGAAATACTGTATGCAGCTTTTGGAGAGGACAAAGCAAAGGACATTTTAAAACGACTAACCCATAAGGATTTAGAAAAAGGATTTGGATTTTTAAATGATATAGATGCCGAGCTAATTGTCACATTTTTGCAAAATGAGCATCCTCAGACTATTGCTGTAACATTGGCTTACATTCCTGCAGCCAAGGCAGCTGAGGTTGTTAAATTGCTTCCCAGGGATTTAGCAAAAGAAGTAACGCTGCGCATGGCAAAAATGGAACGCACTTCGCCTGATGCAGTGCTTGAAATTTCACGGGTGCTACGCAAAAAATATGATGAGTACCGCTATCAGGGGCAATCCAGTTCAAAAGCGGGAGGCCTCAATGCGCTTATTGATATCATGGCGCACTTAAGTGGCGATCAGGAAAAACAGCTTATTGATTATTTTGAAAGCACCATGCCGCAGATTGCTGATGAGATAAGGAGTCGTATCTTCACCTTTGAAAATGTTCTTACCCTCACCAATACTGAAATGCGCATATTGATTGATGTAATTAACAATGACTATATGATTGCAAAGGCGCTGAAAGGTGCTGGCGATGAAATTCGTTTCAAGTTTTTCCGCAATATGAGCAAAAACCGCGCAACCGATATCATGCAGGAAATGGAAGCCATGGGCCCCGTGCGCCTGTCCGAGATACAGGAAGCACGAGACAATATTGTCAGAGTAATGCGTCAATTGCATGACAATGGTGTCATTAGCCTCAGGAAAGAAAAAGAGAAGTATATTGAATAAAAAAGAAATCCTTGCATACCTTAAAGAAGCGGGTCTATCGCCCAACAAGGCTTATGGCCAGCATTTTTTAATTTCAGAAAAATATATTGAGGCCATAGTTACTGCAATAAGCCCGCAGCCTGACGACTGTATACTGGAAATAGGACCAGGGCCTGGAATTCTCACAGTACCGTTAAGCAGGCTTGCAAAAAAGCTTGTTTGTGTTGAGATAGACGCAGGATTTGCCCGAATACTGAAAGAACAATTTGCAGCAATGACACAGGTCACTATCGTACATGATGATTTTTTAAAAGTACCCCCTGTTGAAGGGTGCACGCGTATTGTTGGCAATCTTCCCTACAATGTGTCCTCGCAGATTATTTTCAGAGTGGCAAAACACTATAAAGCTTCACAATGTTTTTTTCTGATTCAGAAGGAGTTGGCGGGGCGACTGATTGCTTTGCCAGGAAGCGCTATGTATTCAGCATTCACGGTGGGTGTGCAGCTTTACTTTGATGTGCACAAACTTTTTGATATACCACCACATGCATTTTTTCCGGCGCCAAAGGTGCATTCAACATTTGTGCAGCTGATACGAAAAAAAGATTTACCCCTACAGGACAACGAAAAAGAAATATTTGAACAGCTTGTTGCAACAGCCTTCTGGGCACGCCGCAAGATGTTAAAAACAGCGTTGAAGCGTTCGCCGTATGGAACGTATGATGAATTATTGATTGGCAGGGCATTTGAGGCATTAGGTTTTAATCCCGGAGTGCGTGGTGAAGAGCTTTCATTACAGGATTTTATTGCACTGGCACAGTACTGTGCACACCATGAAAAATAAAGGTATCAGCATGGCAATTGACAAAGAAAAGATATTTGGTCTTGTGGCGCACGTTTCAAAACCTGCACGTTATGTGGGTGGCGAATGGAATGCTGTTGTAAAACCTGATGCAATAGTCAGGGTTGGGCTGTGTTTCCCCGACCTGTATGAGGTGGGAATGTCCAATAACGGCATTCAGATTTTGTACAGTGTGGTGAATGCACTAAAAGATGCTGCGTGTGAGCGCGTGTTTGCCGTGGAGCGCGATTTTGAAAAGGTTTTAAAAGAATCAAGGACGCCACTATACACCCTTGAGACATTTACACCGCTCCATATGCTTGATATGGTAGGCTTCAATGCAGCCTGCGAACTTTTATACACCAACATTTTGCAGGTTCTTGATTTAGGCAACATTCCATTTTTTGCAAAAGATAGGGGCGATAGTTACCCGTTAATAGTCATTGGTGGGGAGGCAGCCAGCAATCCAGCACCACTATTGCCATTTGCTGATGCAATCTTTGCTGGCGATGGTGAAGAAGCCATAGTGGAGATTGTAAACATCCTTATAGAAAAAAAGACAAAAGGTTTACCAAGAAATGAGGTGCTTGCACGATTAGCAAATATAGATGGAGTGTTATGCAGCCGTGATGTTGAGTTTAGCTATGAAGGTAATATGTTGACAGCAATCAAAGCGCCAGAGGTGTATAAAAGAGTTGCACACCATTTTCATAGATATGAAGCTACACGGCCAGTGGTACCATCTATACGCAGTGTGCAGGACAGGGTTTCCATTCAGTTAGACAGAGGCTGCAAAAACCTGTGCAAGTTTTGTCATGCAGGCTACTGGGAGCTTCCCTATAGAAAAGTAAATGCTACGGCACTTGCTGACACTATACTTGACACCGTGCAGCACACAGGGTTTGGCGATGTATCACTGCATTCGCTCAGTGTTGGGGATTATTCTGATATAGTGGAGCTTTTAAACCAAATTGTTCCACCACTGATAGAGCAGGGTGTTAGTATATCGCTTCCTTCGCTAAGAGTGGATTTGCAAACGCTTGATATTATTGAATCAATATCTGATTTAAAAAAAACATCGCTGACCTTTGCCATTGAGTCAGCTTCCGATATTCTGCGCTATAAGGCGTATAAGCGCCTTACCGTTGAAGAAATCATGAATATTATTACCGTGCTGTCCCAACGTGGGTGGCAGCGTATAAAACTATACTTTATGATTGGCCTGCCAGGGTGTGAAGAGGTAGATGAAGCAGCTGATATTGTTGCGTTCATGAAACAGGTATGTTCTATTAATAGAAAAATTCAGTACAATGTTACTATCTCACCGTTTGTACCAAAACCACACACGCCATTTCAGTATGAAAAGCAGTATGATGAAACCTATTGCCTTGAGGTAATACGCACGGTTAAACGCAGCGTGTCAAAATCGGTAACAATAAAAAATCATGATGTTTATGCTTCATTAATTGAAGGTGTATTTGCACGTGGCGATAGTTTACTGTCAAATGCCCTTGTTGCAGCATACCATAATGGAGCCCGTTTAGATTTATGGGGTGAGCATTTTGATTTTACTATCTGGGATAACGCATTGCAGACTACTATTGGTAACTGGCGCCGTTATTTAGAAAAAAGACAGTTACAGGAACTATCGCCCTGGCATATTATCAAAACACGCTACGATGCCCTGATATACAAAAAGATGCATTCAAGCTGGGATGGGAAAACATTCCCTGCTGGTTTTAAAAAATTAAAGCTTAATAAAGATGAATTTAAAAAAGCCGCTCAGTCATTTGAAAAACGGTATAAAGCTGTTGCTACTCTACGTGTGAAATATGCTAAAAAGGGGAAAGCCCGGTTTTTAGGTCACATAGATTGCATGGAAATTTTCAAGCGTGCATTGCGAATGGCTCAGGTTCCGGTAGCCTATACGCAAGGGTATAATAAACATGAGCGTCTGGTCACCGGGCAAGCGCTGCCGCTTGGTTATGAAAGCCTGTGTGAGTTTGTTGATGTTGAACTCTATGAGCAGTGCAGCAATACAGTAGTACGTAATCTGGGAAAATTATTTCCTGACGGTTTTGAAATTATATCGGCAAATCATCATACTGAAACAACGCTTCCCCTGCAATCCATTGCATATTCCAGGTATTGTATAACATTTTTTGATAATAGGCTGTATGATATATTTGCCAACAAATTAAAGAACAAAACAGATATAGTTAAGAAGACGAAAAAAGGATTGAAGAATTTACCATTTGATGATGCTATTGTACAGTTTTGGATACATGATGAAAGCATTGAGTTACTCATACCATCAGGTGAAGGATCAATACGACCTGACAGTCTTATTGCTGACTGGTGCCAGGTTGAACATCCACACTCATCGGCAACTATTATTAAAACTGCTGTGTATTATAGGGATAATGGAGCTTTAGTTGAGTTTATATAACTTTCAAAAAGGAGGCTTTGTATGGGTTTACTTTCATATAATTTAGATGGCAAGGTTGCTATTGTAACCGGTGGCACTCGTGGTATTGGGCTTGCTATTGCCCAGGAGTTATTGCGCCAGAATGCAAAGGTTGTAATCTGTGCACGCAAGCAGGATGGGCTGGATAAAGCAAAAGAAATCCTAAAAGGTGGCGATAACCTTTTAACCTGTGTAGCGCATATTGCTAAGGAAGAGGATGTCAGCGCTCTGGTGGATACAACAGTAAAAGTTTTTTCAAAAATTGATATATTAATTAATAACGTTGGGATGAACCTGCCAACGGGAAGCCTTGTTGATGTTGAACTGTCTGCATGGCAAAAGATTATTGATTCAAACCTTACCGGCACGTTTCTTGTGTCAAAGAAGGTTGGTGCAATCATGCGCCAGCAGAAAAGCGGAAAGATTGTCAGCATATCATCAATTGCAGGCAGGTTAGCTTCACCAGGTATGAATGTTTATGGCATTGCAAAAGCAGGCATTGAGATGATGACAAAAAATTTGGCACTGGAGCTTGCACCGTTTAATGTACAGGTAAATGCGGTTGCTCCCGGAATGGTACGAACTGATTTCAGCAAGCCATTCTGGTCAAATGATGCCATTCATGATATGATTGTCAAAAATATCCCCATGGGTAGAATTGCCGAAATTGACGAAGTTGTGCATCCTGTTCTTTTCCTGGCATCGGATGGAGCGCGGTATATTACCGGGCAAACAATCTTAATTGATGGCGGTGCTTCAATAGTGTGATCAATCTATCAGAAGTATCTGGCTATTAAGTTTTATTGCGTACCGGTGGTTGTCCATACGCCACTGCATAAAGTGATTGCTTTCGGCAATAAAGATCTGTGAGCGTTTCATTTCACGTATAGAAACTATTATTTTATTAAGCGATAGTTCCTGTTTAGATATCCTGTTTTGCTGAATGATCATTTCTTTTATAGTGTTTGGGTTGCTATTACTTCGTATAAAAGGTGGCACCCATTTGTTATGTGATTTAACAAACCAGTCCCACCGCAGGCAATCAGTGGCAAGCCTGGTATATTCAGGATAGTGCTGTTTGATGAATTCAAGCAAAACTGCAGCAATTGATTCAAAGCTTTTTGCATACAGTGTAAAGTTAACTTCTAAAAAGAAGTTAGCAATTTCGTTGTATATATCAAACAGATTATCTTTTGCAATAAAATTAGCAAGCATAAGTGATGTTGTTTTAAAATGATAATTATACAGACTATCGACAACGCGTTCAATGTGGTGAAGAAGTTGCATCTCTTCCTGCGAAAGCCATTTATTTTTTTTCACCATGTAGGGTGGATTGTCTTCATGTTCAATACCATACTCATGTTTTTTTGTATCAATATCTGTTCCTGGCAATATCTTTAAAAAACCCATCTGGAAGTAGTGAGGTTGCAGGCTTACTATTGCATTAAAACTTTCTTTAACTCCCTCCATGTCTTCGTAGGGAAGCCCACAGATCATATCAAGGTGGATATGGATGTTTTGTAAATCTAAAAGTTTGCGAATATTTTCTCTTGCTTTTTCCCAGTTCATCTTGCGCTGAATAGCATGTAATGTATTTTCATGTATTGATTGAATCCCAATTTCAAACTGGAAGTACTGTGGTGGCACCTGTTTCAATATTTCAAAATCCTCATCGTAAAGAAGGTCAGGATGTATTTCAAAATGAAACCGGGTATGGTCATTATTATGATCAAGCAAATATGTAAACAGTGCCCGTGAATGTGTAGGATTGCAGTTAAAGGTTCTATCAACAAATTTTACCATACGTACTTTATGTTGCAAAAGAACATCTAGTTCATCATATACTTTCTGGATGTCCTTAAATTGCAATTTCTGGTCATCACGTGATGATATACAGTAACTGCATGCGTAGGGGCATCCACGGCTTGATTCGTAGTAAATATAATGAGTGGCTAAACTTTCTAAATCTTCAGAAGTATACGGAAAAGGGATATTATTAAAATGATAATTTGGATAACGTAGTATTTTTTCATGTGTGATGAATTGATGGTTAACTAAATATTCAAAGGATTTTTCACCAGCTCCCTGTATGATACAGTCAATAAACGGAAACTGTTGTAGCCAGTCATTGCTGGTATAGCTTACCTCAGGACCACCCAATATGATTTTACATTGTGGAAGCTTGGCATGTAATAATGGTAAAAGACTTTTGATATACTGTGCATTCCATATATATACAGCTATACAACATATATCAGGCTTTATGGCCTGTACACAGTTTATAGTTTCATGCACCTGATTGTTAATGGTTGTTTCAAGGATAATAGCTTTATAATCATAGGGTGCAATAATTTGTTTTAAGTAGTAAAGAGATAGAGTGGAGTGGATGAATTTAGCATTGATGCCCAGTAACAGTACTGTTGGTTTCATATATTGAAGAATATAATAAAAGAGGGCTTTTATCAAGCCCCCTTTTTATTATTAATATCAGTCGTATGTTTCAGCTCCTAAGTAGGTTACCGGAGGAACATCCATCAACCATCGCAGCGTATTTTTCAACTTCATGAGCTGAACAAAAAGGTCATGGATTGGCTCTTCGCCGGGTTCAAACATTGGGCTCTTCCAGTAGAAAGAAAGCCATTCCTGAATACCATACATTGATGCACGTTGTGCTAAATCAAAGAAGAGTACCAGATCAAGAACAACAGGAGCTGCCAATATTGAGTCGCGACACAGGAAATTGACCTTAATCTGCATTGGATAATCTAACCAGCCACGTATATCAATGTTGTCCCAGCTTTCCTTATTGTCGCCACGAGGTGGATAATAGTTTATTCTGACAACATGGTGATAGCCGTCATACAGTGCAGGGTATTCATCAGGTTGGAAAATATTATCCAGAACTGAAAGTTTACTTACCTCTTTGGTTTTGAAAGATTCAGGGTCATCAAGAACTTCACCATCACGATTACCTAAAATGTTGGTTGAATACCAGCCATCAACACCAATCATTCGTGCTTTAAGACCGGGGGCAATAATAGTCTTCATCAATGTCTGGCCTGTCTTAAAATCTCTGCCACCCATAGGCACCTTGTTCTTTTCAGCTAATTGACGCAATGCTGGTATTTCATTACACAGGTTGGGAGCACCATTGGCAAATGGTATTCCTAAATCAAGGGCTGCATACGCATATATCATGCTGGGAGCAATATACTTGTTGCTTTCTTTAAGAGCTTTTTCAAAATTTTCAATAGTGTCATGCACTCCTGGCTTCATTTCCTGGTATATTTCGGTGCTGGCACACCATACCATTACCATACGGGAAATATTTTTTTCTTTTTTGAAATTAAGAATGTCTTCTTTAATCATCTGGGCTAAGTCCCAGTAGCTAGGAGCATTTTTTACCCATGTTCCATGAAGCTTTTTAACGTAATTATTAAAAAATACGGCTTTCCATGGCTTGACTGAAGATAATTCTTCCTTTATTGGTTCAAGGTCCTGCTTCTGTAACACACCCGATTTTATGGCTGCTTCATACGCATTATCCTCAAAAATGTCCCATCCGCCAAATTCCATATCTTTTAAATCAGCCAGTGGAACAAAATCTTTGATTGGCACATACTGTGCATCATCACCTTTACCAATTCTGAGCTTTCCCATCATTGCTACAGAGCCTTTAGGAAGCTTTAATCCTTTGCGAATAAGCATTACACCTGCGATAAAAGTGGTGCTAACAGCACCAAGCCCGGGGATAAGCACCCCTAATTTGCCTTCGGCTTTTTGAATTTCAGTATTTTTTAGTGTCAAGGTACGCCTCTCTTATTGTATAAAAAATTTATCTAAAAAATTAATAGGTTTTTACTGCTATTCCATATTCATAGCATCAATCTATTAATTTTTTTCTTACAATGAGATTCTCTAAATATAATAGTCAAGAAGATTATGAAAAAAAATGCAATTGATTATTGAAACCGCCTTTACAATAATCCCAGTTGGTTGGTTATCTTTTTTTTACCATTAGATAAATACAATAAAAAAAGTCAATAGAAAAATTTAAATAATATCTATGATGTTAGGTCTTCCCTCCTGAAGTTTCAGAACCATTATAGATGGTATGCCATGTTCATTGAGATACTGCGATGTGCCTTCTGTTGCAAAAATTGAAAAGCCTAACTTGTGGAAATTTTGTTATTTTCTTTTTCAATAATTTTTGTAAGTGATTCAACGGTTAAAAAATTAACTTTATTTTTTGCTTGATATTTTATATAAGTACAATAGGATTAAATAATTTGAGGTTAGCATATTTGAATTTTTTAAGGGAGGGATACTATGGAAATAATGCGTATTTCAGGTGCAGATGTTATTCCTGCAGGGTTTTCGGTGAATAAACAACAGGAAGAGCCAAAAGCGCAAACTGAGGTTAAAAAAGAACCTGAGAAAGCTAAAGAAACAACTATCGACACTTATGCATAGAGGGAACAATAAATGCCAATCACAAAAGCCGAGAAAGCAGCGTACAATGACTTTATTAAAGGGTATAAAGCAAAATTAGATGAGTTGACCAAACAGATAAAAGAAGCTGAGCAGAAAAAGAAAAAAATGTCCAATATTATGGGTTATGTTAATATTGAGCTTATTTTGCTGTATACAAAATACATATATACATTGCTCAATATGAACAAAGCATCGCTGGATATGCTCAAGATTAAAAACGAACGTTTTTTAAATGATGCACGCAAGGAATTTTACAGAATTTTACAATTATTTGAAGAGATAGTTGGCAAGGACATTGACCGTCCCTTAAAAGAAAATGAGGAATATTTACAGGCAATAGCAAAATTAAATCCAACACAGATTCTTAATCTAATAAAAGAACTCCATACATTATTGCAAAAGATTATGGAAGCTTTAGGCGAAAGTTCTAAATGGAAATGGTCCTTTGTTGAACTACAGGGCAGGGTGGCTGTAATTACCAAAAACCTGATCAATTTTAGTGATTTGCAGAAATACCGGGATCCCCGTAAAGAGTTTTATTATGATCGCCAGGAGATGCTGAAGCTTTGCAAACAGAGCCTTTCAGAGGCAGCAAAGCAGTATCGGAATAAATACGAAATATCAACGAAATCTTCAGAGGATATTCTGCGTTCCATAGAGCTTCTGACAGCTTTACGAAGGATTAACATACTGTTTGGTGAATCAGAAGAAGCAGAAAAGCTTAAAAACACCATTGAGGCACTCCGGTTGCGGCTTGAAGCTGATGAAAAAGAAGAAGAAGAGAAAAAAAAGAAAAAATAAACTAGTATCTTCAGACAAAGTCAATGCATGAAAAATTTAAGGGATTTACACTAAAAAATCCAAATATTTAAACATTTTTAAGCAAAATGACTTGACGAGTGCTAATTTTTTTAGTACATTATTAGCACTCATATAGATAGAGTGCTAATAATTGCAAATGAGGGTGAAGCAATGATACTGAAGCAATTAAATGAACGTGAAGCACAGGTTTTAAAAGCAATCGTATATGAGTATATTTCAACCGGTAAACCGGTAGGTTCCCGGTCATTTGTCCAAAAGTATTCGTTTTCACTTTCACCAGCAACTATGCGTAACATCATGTATGATCTGGAGCAGATGGGCTACCTATCGCAGCCGCATACATCGGCAGGGCGGATCCCTACCGATAAGGGGTACCGGTTTTATGTGGATTCCCTTCTGGATACCTATGAAACTGTAGCCAAAAACGGTGTGGAAGTGAGAGAGGAACTGTTGACCCGTGAGATTGAACTGGACAAGATATTCATGTCTATTGTCAGGATGCTATCGCTTATATCAAAATATACAGGCATTGCACTTATGCCAAAGCCCGATTTTACTGTTGTCAAGCACATTGAAATTATATCGCTTACAGCCAATGAGGTATTGTTTATTATTGTAACCAGGACAGGCATTGTTATCCATAAAAATGTAAGGCTTTCTTCACCTGTCAATCAGGATGAGTTGTATAAATACTCACGATTTCTTACTGCGGAGCTTTCAGGATATTCGTTAGTTGAAATCAAGCAAAGTTTAATTAATCAACTGCGTACTGTAACTGGTATTGAACCCCAGGTGCGCGATATAGCGCTGGATATAACTGAACTGGCACTGAAAGATGAGAAGGAACCGGAAATCTATATTGATGGTATTGAAAATCTTTTACACATACCTGACATGGTTGAAACCGAAAAATTGCGCGAGGTATTGCGGTTCATTGAACAGAAGGATACTCTACGTAAAATAATGGAAGAGTTGCGCCAGAAAGAAGGAGTATTTACGTTGATTGGAGAAGAAATAAAGGAGATAGCAATCCCATGTTGCAGCATTATTGCTTCATCATATAAAATAGGCAATAGCCCTGTTGGCGTTGTTGGCATTATTGGCCCAACGCGAATGGATTATGAAAAAGTTGTCCCGCTTGTGGATTATACGGGCAAAGTGGTTTCAAACTTTTTAACACAGATGACCAAATAATTCAAAACACATTGTTTGATTACCATTGAATGCAGGGGGATGTATGAGCGGTAAGGATAAAAAACATCACAATAATGAGCAACAACACGATGCAGCAAGTAAAGAAATACATGACAATAAAAAAGAATTACATGAACACATGAATGCACAGGAACCTGTGGGCGATAGTTCAACGAATCCATCTGATGGTGAAGAGCCACAAGCCAAGCAGGACCAATTACAACAGAAGGAGGATGCATTGCAGAAGTTACAGGAAGAATTGAATAAGAAGAATGAAGAATTGACTGCACTGAAAGATTTGCTGGTGCGTCGGCAGGCTGATTTTGAAAATTATAAAAAACGTGTCATCCGTATGCAGGAGGATGATAGGAAGTTAGCCATAAAGGATATGGCTCTTGATGTTATTACCATTAACGATGATTTAATCAGAGCAATTGAAGCTGCCAGTAATGTGCAGAATGTTGAAAATTTAGCTGAAGCACATACATCGTTTGTTGAAGGTGTAAAGATTATATCACGACAGATAGAGGATATGCTGAAGCGCTATGGTGTTGAAGAGATTGAAAGTTTCAACCAGCCGTTTGATCCGGAGTATAATGAAGCTATTGAAATTGATGAAAGTCCAGATGTTGAAAAAGATACTATCACCAAAGTATATCAAAAAGGCTTTAAGTTAGATAAATATGTGATCAGGGCTGCACGGGTTAAGGTGACGCGCCCGGCAAAAAAGCCTGATACTACCAATGAAAAAGCTGAAGAAAATACGACAGCGTCACCGCATTGATGTGCATGATACAATGATACAAACTATCATTAGAATATATTCATAAAAAAGGAGAATGACTATGAGTAAAATAATAGGAATTGACCTTGGAACCACAAACTCATGTGTTGCAGTTATGGTTGGTGGTGAACCAGTGGTTATACCCAATTCCGAAGGGCAACGGACAACACCATCGGTTGTTGCGTTTACCGATAAAGGTGAGCGTTTGGTTGGACAGGTTGCCAAAAACCAGATGATAACCAACCCTGAGAACACCATCCGATCAATCAAGCGGTTTATGGGGCGTGCATACAGTGAGGTTTCAAGTGAAATTAAAATGGTCCCCTATACTGTTGTGGATGATGGGAAAAATGGCGTAAAGGTTAAAACCATTGCTGGGGATTTTACTCCTCAGGAGATATCGGCACGAATTTTACAGAAGATGAAACAGAGTGCTGAAGATTACTTAGGCGAAAAGGTTACCCGCGCTGTTATTACAGTACCAGCGTACTTTAATGATGCCCAAAGGCAGGCAACAAAGGATGCTGGCCGTATTGCAGGATTGACAGTTGAGCGAATAATAAATGAGCCAACTGCTGCAGCGCTGGCATATGGCCTTGATAAGAAGGAGCGTAATCACAAAATAGCAGTATATGATCTGGGTGGTGGTACGTTTGACATTTCCATACTGGAATTAGGCGATGGGGTGTTTGAAGTTAAATCAACCAATGGTAATACCCATTTGGGTGGTGACGACTTTGATCAGCGTATTATGGAATGGTTGATTGCTGAGTTCAAGAAGCAGACAGGCATTGATTTAAGTACTGACAAGATGGCCTTGCAGCGATTAAAAGAAGCAGCTGAAAAGGCAAAGATTGAGCTTTCCAATAAATTGCAGACTGAGATCAATATACCTTTTATTACTGCAGATCAGAGTGGCCCAAAACACCTGATTATGACATTGACCCGGTCAAAATTTGAAGGGTTGGTGGAAGACCTGATTGAATCAACCAAAGAGCCCTGTATTAAAGCATTAGAAGATGCAGGACTTACACCTGGTGATATAGATGAAGTAATTTTAGTTGGTGGCTCAACACGAATTCCCGCTGTTCAGGAACTTGTACGCAGGGTGTTTGGCAAGGAGCCTCATAAAGGTGTAAACCCTGATGAAGTGGTTGCAGTTGGTGCTGCTATTCAGGGTGGTGTGTTGGCTGGTGAAGTTCATGACGTGTTGCTGCTTGATGTTATACCATTGTCACTTGGTATTGAAACATTGGGTGGTGTAATGACAAAGCTTATTGAACGCAACACAACCATACCAACACGAAAAAGCCAGATATTCTCAACTGCAGCAGATAACCAGACAGCAGTGTCAATACATGTGTTACAGGGTGAGCGTGAACTGGCATCACAAAACAGAACCATTGGCAGGTTTGATTTAATTGGCATACCACCTGCACCTCGTGGCGTGCCACAGATTGAGGTAACATTTGATATTGATGCTAATGGTATATTGCATGTATCGGCAAAGGATCTGGGTACTGGCAAAGAACAGAAGATCCGAATAGAAGCTTCAAGTGGCTTGAGCGAAGAAGAAATCAAGAAGATGGTGAAGGATGCAGAATTGCATGCAGAAGAAGACCGTAAAGCACGCCAGCTTGTTGAAGCACGCAATGAAGCCGATGCGCTCATCTATTCACTTGAAAAACTTATTCGTGAAAATGAAGGCAAGATAGAAGCCAGTGAAAAAGCATCCATTGAAGCAGAAATTGAAAATCTGCGGAAAGCAATGGAATCAACGGATATCAATGTTATCCGTGATGCAAAGGCAAAATTGGAACGCGCATCGCATTCCTTTGCTGAACGCTTATACAAGCAGGGTGCTGAGCAGTATGCCAAATCACAACAGTCTGAAGCAGGTGAGCAACAGACAGCTCAGAGTGGCGAAAAAGTATATGATGCCGATTATGAAGTAGTGGATGATGATAAGAAAAAATAATAAATTATGAACAATTATACGACAATGCTTGCCATTGTCGTATAATTTTTGTAATCTTTTTAAATAAGGGGTGATGACCTTGGCTACGACAAAGAGAGATTATTATGAAGTGTTGGGTGTTCCTCGGAATGCATCTGAAGATGAAATAAAGCAAGCTTACCGAAAGCTTGCTTTAAAATATCACCCTGACCGCAATAAAGGAAGCAAAGAAGCAGAAGAAAAATTCAAAGAAGCAACTGAGGCATATGAAGTATTGCGTGATCCCAAAAGGCGTGCGCAGTATGATAAATTTGGCCATGAAGGTGTTGCTGGATTTGAAGGTTTTGGCAGAGGGGCTTATACAGATTTTTCGGATATCTTTGGAGATTTTGATTTAGGTGATATATTTGAAAGTTTTTTTGGTGCTGGTTTTGGCACCCGGACCCGTTCAACACGTGTCAGACGTGGCAGGGATATTCAATATGACCTTTCAATTACGCTGGAAGATGCAGCGTTAGGCAAAGAAGTTCAAATTGAAATTCCACGTCATGAAATATGCAGTGCATGTGGAGGGACAGGCTCAGCGTCGGGAACAAAACCAACGGTATGTCCTGTATGTAATGGCACAGGACAGATCCGTCAGACTCAGGGGTTTTTCTCAATTACTCAAACCTGTTATAAATGCAGGGGAGAAGGTAAGATTATAACTTCGCCATGCAGAGTATGTAAAGGAACAGGCCTTGAGGAAAAACATCGCAAGATTACAGTAAAAATACCTGCTGGTGTTGAATCAGGTTCTCGACTCAAGATTGCCGGTGAAGGTGAGCAGGGACCGGGAGGAGGGCCTGCAGGAGATTTATATGTTGTGGTTCATATTCAGAAACACCCAATGTTTGAACGACATGGCAATGACCTGATAAGCATTGTAGATGTTTCTTTTGCTGTTGCCTGTTTAGGCGGTGAGATTGAAGTGCCAACAATCTATGGGAAAAAAGCCAAGATGAAAATACCCGCAGGCACCGAAAATGGCCAGATTTTTAGACTTAAAGGTAATGGTATGCCCTATTTAGGTTCATATGGCAAAGGAGATCAGCTGGTAAAGATTAATATTAAAGTACCCAAGAAACTTAGCCCGCGACAGAAGGAGCTATTAAAGGAGTTTGCTCGTATTGAGGGTGAAACTGTTGATTCAGACCGGGAGTTTTATACTTAATAAAAGAGCGGCTTTTTCACAGCCGCTCTTTTACATATTTTGCAATAACATTTTGTGCAGCTTCAGACATTTCAATAAATTTAAATGTATAATAGATGATCTTTTCTTTTGTAATAGTCCGTGAAGCCAAAATTTTGCTAACTATCTCAATTTTAAAATTTTCCAGAGTAAAAAACAGGGTATATTCATGTTGATACTGTAATGTTTTTTCAACCCGTACAACTGCTTCAAATTCATTAAGCCGTTCAATTGTGCCATTTACTATCTCATTATCATCATGTTGTATGATTGCTTCTTCCTCTTCTTTATCTTCTTTTTTCCTCTGGATACTGCAGGGTATGAGCGTCTGTATAAATGGATGATGGACTTCTTTTCCCCGTTTTATAGCTTCAGGTTTTTTTAATATTATTGTGTTTTCCTGTATTGCTGTAATTTCAGATTCAAAGGAATATTCAGCATCACCACTTCTAAAAAAGAATATTGATACAGGTTCAGTTATTATTTCATCGGGAAGTTGTCCTGGCTTTCTGAAATATCTGCAATGGATTGCATCTTCTGCAATCAGCATAATTTTTGCTATAAATGCTCTACCGGTCTGGCTATATCCACAAACCAGTGTATCTGTAGATATATCCTCAATTGAATCAAGTGGTTGCTGATATTCTACAGGGTTATAAATTCGTTCATATGTAATAACTATATCCTTGAAGATATCCTTTAAATCTTCAGGGGGTTCTTTGAGTTTGGCCATATATTGCAAAAATTTAACTAAACCTGTTTCAAATAAAGCTTTATTGATGAATATAATTTCAGGTGAACTGAGTTTGGATAGTGCAACAATATGCTGCAGTATACGAACCTGGTAACCGGTAAGTCCCCGCTGTCGGGCTTTGTATATAAAAATTTGCTCTAAGCTGGATTTTTTTAGTTTGAGATATTGATTATATTTCAGCAATGCAAAGAATGCTATTACTAAAAGGATTACAAATACTGTTAATCCCACCTCCCATAAGGGAGCAACACGCCAGCGAACACCAAAAACGGTAATTATTTCCATATTTTTGCCAATATATTATAATAACCCGCGTGTGCCGTAGTGGTATGAATATTTGAGCTCCCTTTGTAAAGGTGGATTCCCGCATGCAGGTATCTATCTACTTCATAATGAAGCGTGATATCAACCTGCAGATTTGAGATTCCATGCTCAGTAGTGTTGGAACTACAATATGACATACCATACACGAACACCGCAGGCTTATTATCTAATATACTCAAATAATATTTGTTGGCAACAAAAATTTTACTTGCTAATGTATAAGCGTTCACTGCTACATATTCAAAAATATTACAAAATACATCAGTGTATCCTTGACTATGGATGAACAATACTTTATTACTATGACGTAGATTTTCTTGTCATGACACATGTAACTCATAATACTTGATTATTTGGCTGTTACTAGCAAAAAGTAAAGGTATTGAATTTTTATGTAAGGATTGTAAATCGCATTCATGATTAAGAAATATACATATACGCTCATTGCAATAATGGTTTGTATAGCTCTTCCATTATTAACATATCCTTTTGGCAAAAATAAGGTAACTATCGAACCATTCAAATGGCACATATTAAAGACAATCCATTGTAATGTGTATTATCCCTATGGGATGGAGCAGCTTGCTACAAAAACCGCTGTTATAGCTGAAAAGGCTTATGTCCATATAGCTGACGCATTGCAACACGAACTCAATGACCCGGTGCCAATCATTGTGTATCCATCACATATTGATTTTCAGGAAAATAACATTCTTCTGCAAATTATTGGGGAAGGAACTGGTGGTTTTACCGAAGCGTTTAAAAATAGAGTGGTTGTGCCTTTTAATGGTTCGTATGATGAATTTCAGCATGTGCTGGTACATGAGCTGGTGCACGCATTTCAATATAATATTTTAATGCGCGATAGTTCCGGAAAAATGCAGTCACTCATGAGTATGGGTGGCGTACCCTTATGGTTTACTGAAGGCATGGCCGAGTATTTGTCGATTGGCTTTGATGAAACTGCAGATATGACCATGCGCGATTTCTTTCTGAACGATCAGTATGTCAGTTTGATTGATTTTACCACATATCGTGTTGGGAACATGTATTACTACTATAAGGTTGGTCAGGCTTTTTTTTATTATTTTGAAACAACGTATGGAAAAGGTAAAATTGGGGAATTTTTGCGAGATATACGGGATCTGGATAACTTTGAAGAAGCATTGAAGGTACACACAAAGAAAAACCTTGAAGAAATTGATACTGAATTTAAACATTTTTATAAAAAGCGCTTTTATCCCATCATAGCAGGAAGAAATTTTGATGAAGAAGAAGGACAGCGAATAACCAACCATCAAAAGACGCGTTCACTATTTAATACCTGCCCTGCCATCTCACCCGATGGGAAAAAAATTGCCTATATTGACAACAGGGATATCTATTCCTCCATTTCAATACTAACTATTGGCCAGGAGCAAGCTGAAGAAAAAGCGCGTGTCATACTTACAGGCAATGAAACATCTGAATTTGAAGGGATGCATTTGCTTGATAACTATCTGTCATGGACACCTGATGGTAAAGGCATTGTGTTTGTATCGCAGTCTAGAAACAGGGATGTTATATTTATTATTGATGCCAGTAATGGAAAAATTTTGAATGAAATTGTATTGCCATTCAGATCACTAAAGGATCCTGCGCTATCACCTGATGGAAAATTTATATGTTTCATTGGGCAAACAAATATACAAAGTGATGTTTATATCTATTCATTGAACGATAAATCATTGAAACAGGTAACACACGATGTATACAGTGAGCGCTATCCAAAACTTAATGCTGATAATACCATTATCTTTTATTCATCTAATTACCCTGCAGGAGATTATACCAGCCAGCAGTATGCCATCATTAAACATACACTTTTAACAAATGCACGCGAAATTATTGTACAACCGCAGTCAAAAAATTTACAGGTTGATATTGCTAAGGATGGGAATAGCATTGTGTATATCTCAAACAGGGAAGGAATATACAATATTTATCAATATGATATATCCAAATCATCTGAAACAAAGATAACCAATGCATCAACCGGTATATTTTATCCACGCGTATTTCCTGATGCAAGCAAAATTGCATTTGTATCATATCAAAATGGTGGATATGATATTTTCATCAAAAAAGACATTAAACCAGTAACTATCGCTCCCCCTTATAATACTGAGCATATACCCGTTATGTTGCCTCAAAGCTATTTCCCGTTGTCACAGGCTATATGGGACAATTACACAACGACAGTATCGCCCGACTGGGTGTTTTTTGGACTTGGTGGCACGGTGGGATATGGTTTTGCTGGTTTTGCGCAGATGAGTTTCAGCGATTATTTAGGTGACAACCGCATTGTGGTAACTACGGATTATCTTCGCTATGGCAGCAGTGCTAATTATTTGAACTGGGATGTGCAGTACCTTTACCTGCGTTACCGGTGGGATTATTCATTGGGATTTTTCAGGCAAAAAAATCCTTTTGGCATATTTACCCTGGCAAGTATAAATGATCTTATTCACAATGCCTACTGGTCCACTCTGTCTATGGATCATTATGGTGTATATGCCATTGCAAGCTACCCATTTACCAGGTTTTCCCGGTTCAGCACCCGTGTTTCGTCAAGTCGCTATGAGCGTGATTACAGTTACCTGGATCAGCGTCCAGATGTTTATGCCAATTTAAATTCAGTATCGGTATCATACAATTACGATAATGTATTGTGGGGTTTTCTGGTTCCCTTACGGGGTACACGTGGTCAGATAATGTTTACCCAGGTTGTTAATTTGACAGGCCAGGATTATTCTTTTAGTAGTATTGATATTGATATACGACAGTATTTCTTTCTGGACAAACAGTATGTGCTTGCATTCAGAGGAATTGGTGGGAAAATAATTGGTGAAAAGAAAGAATATTTCAAGTACTATATTGGTGGATTCAATACCCTGCGCGGGCATCCGTTTATAGAATATGGTGGTACCAATGTTTTCCTGTTCAACGCTGAATTCAGGTTTACGTTCATTGAATCAATACAGATGGGATGGCCATTGTTTTTAAAAATTGGTAATATTGGTGGAGTTTTATTTGTTGATGCTGGTTCGGCGTGGGATAATAACTATACTTTTATGAATAAGAATACAGGAGAATTTCAGGACTTCAAAATGGATATGGGTTTTGGATTTCGCCTTACATTGTATCCCATCGTTATTTTAAAGCTTGACTATGCCTGGCCGTATTATTATGGAAGGTTTGGTAATAAAGAAATTGTTTTCAGTTTAGGATATGAGTTTTAAACACAGGAGAATATACCAATGGAACGGTCTGCACATATTGAGCGCAAAACCAAAGAAACTGATATAACCTTAAAACTGTTTCTTGATAGCATGCAGCCATGCACCATACAAACCGGCATTGGTTTTTTTAACCATATGTTAACACTTTTTGCAACCCACGGAAGGATGAGTATTCAGCTAAATGCAAAAGGTGATTTAGATGTTGATGCCCACCATACAATTGAAGATACAGGAATTTGCTTAGGGAAGGCATTTCAGAAAGCTCTGGGGGATAAACAGGGAATTGTTAGGTTTGGTCAGGCGATAGTACCTATGGATGAAGCATGCAGCAGTGTCATTGTCGACATATCAGGACGAGGGTATTTTGTATACAGGGGTGATAAGCTAAACGGTTTGATACAAACATACAGTGAGGAGTTAACACTGGAGTTTTTCAAAGCATTTGCACACAATGCACAGGTTACCCTGCATATTCAACAATTATATGGCGACAACAGGCACCATATTCATGAGTCAATATTCAAAGCTGCAGGCATAGCACTTTACCGAGCATATACAATAGGTGATAGCACTGCCATTCCATCCACAAAAGGAGTCTTATGATTACCGTTATTGATTATGGCATGGGAAATCTGCGTTCAGTTGTTAAGGCAGTTGAAAAATATACCAGCGCTGTCCGTATAAGCTCTGACCCTGGCAGTATTGCTTCATCTAAAGCGCTGATAATGCCTGGTGATGGTGCATTTGGGCATGCAATGGAAAATTTAACTACATTAGGTTGGGTTGAGCCTCTTGTTGATTTTATACGGCGTGGAGGATATTTTTTTGGAATATGCTTGGGCTATCAGCTTTTATTCACAAGCAGTGAAGAATTTGGCAACCATAAGGGACTTGACATAATACCGGGTAATGTGGTACGATTTACCACTGATTTAAAAGTACCGCATATGGGATGGAATCAGGTTGTTTTCAGACAGCATCACCCTGTTGTTGACGGAATTCCTCAACATAGCTACTTTTATTTTATTCACACCTATTATCCTGTAGTGCTTGATAACTCATGGATAATAGGCCAAACACAGTATTCAGTTGAATTTGCCAGTATTGTTGGAAAAGGTAATTGCATAGCAACACAATTTCATCCCGAAAAGAGCCATACGTATGGATTGCGCATGATAGAAAATTTTGTGAGGTTGGCATGCTCGTAATACCAGCTATTGATTTAAAAGAAGGGCGTTGTGTCCGACTGGTACAGGGGGACCCTTTGCAGGAAACAGTCTATTCATATGATCCCAAAGGTATTGCACAGCAGTTTGAAGAAGCAGGCGCAAAATTAATTCATGTAGTTGATCTGGATGGTGCTTTTGAGGGACAGCCTGTCAATATGCATATAGTCAAAAGAATAGCAAAAGCAGTTTCAATCCCCATTGAAATTGGAGGTGGAATTAGAACCGAAACTGCAATAAAGATGTATCTGGATGAAGGAATTGAAAGGATAATTATTGGGACAGTGTTAATGGAGGATACCTTCAGGGAGATAGCTGAGCGATTTAAGGAATATATTATTGCTGGTGTTGATGCTAAAGATTTAAAAATTGCCACTCATGGCTGGAAAAAAATAATTGACATGGATGCAATCAAATGTATAAAGGAGCTTCAAAGCATTGGCATCTCTGAGATCATTTATACAGATATAGCAACTGACGGGATGCTGCAGGGGCCAAATTATACGTCCATAGAGAAAATTTTATCTGAAATTCCTGGTATAGCTCTTATTGCTTCTGGTGGTGTTTCAGCTATTGAAGATTTGGAAAAATTAAAAAAATATGAAAATCGCGGATTAAAGGGTTGTATTGTTGGCAAGGCCATATATGATGGAAGGATAAATTTGCGCAATGCTATAACATTGTGTGACTAAATGGTGAAACACATGAATGATGACATGTCATTATATGATGAAGATATAAAATTCCCTGTTGAAATTGAACAATATGAGCGCAAAATCTACGATTTAAAGCAGTTGATTGAAATAAGCAAGGGGTTAAATTCAACATTAGATTATAATGTTCTTATTGATTCAATTCTATTAACCTGTATGGGTCAGATGCAGCTTTTAAAGGCTGGCATTTTTACACACCGAAGTATTGATCGGCAGGAATTTGTATTACACCGTAACTACAAAGGCTTTGAAATAGACCATAAAAATGAATACCTAATTCCCACAAATTCCAAGCTCATACAGTTTCTGGATGCTAATTTCCGCTGCTATACCTTAGATGAATTAAAAGAGCTCCTGCCTGATGAGCCATCATTGGAAAATCTCATCAGATTGGATCCATCATTGATTGTACCGTTAAAGGGTAAGGGTACTCTTAATGGAATAATTGTTCTGGCTGACCGTATAAACCAGAAAGGCTTTAGTGAATCTGATAAGGAGTATATGTTAAACATAGCTTCCTTAGCTGGTATTGCTATTCAAAATGCTTACCTGTATGAGTTAGCAACAACCGATATGATGACAAAGCTTAAAATTCATCATTATTTTCAGACAGCACTAATGGAAGAACGTGAAAAATCGTTAAAAAGCAGTTTGCCTCTATCACTCATAATGATGGATATTGACCATTTTAAAAATTTCAATGATACATATGGGCACAGCTGTGGTGATATGGTATTGAAAAATGTTGCTTCTGTTATTTCCAGTTCCGTACGGCAAAGTGACATTGCAGCACGCTATGGTGGTGAGGAATTTGCTGTTATACTCCCTCATACTGATATCAATGAGGCGTTCAAAGTAGCTGAACGTGTTCGTATATCAGTTCAAAAGTCATATATTCTTTATAAAAGAAAAAAGTTAGGGGTGACTGTTTCACTGGGCATAACACAATTCAATCCCGCTATCGACATATCTACAAAGAATATTATTGAACGTGCTGATAAAGCATTGTATGTTTCCAAGCAGCAGGGCCGAAACAGGACAACGGTTCTGCTTTCTGATAAATAAGGTAACTTATAAAAACTGTTTTTTTGGATGTTCCCTTGTGGTCACAATGTATAGGATAAAACCGCTTTCTCTATGTATATATAAATGATTTTGGAAGAAAGTAGTTTTAAAGATGTCCATAATAAATAACAAGAATAATAGTTGACTTTTTTATTATATGCACATATAGTAAAGCATCTTTTAGGACTATCTCAATATATGTAATTGTATATTAATAATAAGGGATATTGGTTATGGTATATAAGAAGGACAACGGAATTATACATTGTTTTAAGTACATTGCAGCACTTTTAGTTATTACATTTTCTGTAAATTTTATTGGTTACCCGTTAATAGCGCAAACAATAGAATCTGATGCTGGTAAAAAATATAAAGATGTTCCCTATCAGGACGAATTTTCCAAAAAAGCACAGGAGCGCCGTGAAGAATCGCCTAACATGCAACGGGATCCACGGCTGGCATGTCTTTTGTCATTAATAATTCCTGGAGGTGGGCATGTTTATCTGCGCAATGACCTCAAAGCAGCAGGTTTTTGCCTGTTAACAGCTACAGCATATTCAGTTTCGGCATATTATCTTTATGTTGCATTGATGAAAACAGACTCATCAACCGAAAGAAAATCACGACTTATCCTATCAGGGTTATTATTTGTTGTTGGAGCACTTATTCATGTAGTTGGTATTGTTGAGGCATATAATGACGCAATTGAAATTAATGAAAAGCAGTTTTACTTTGGAACTGAAAAATCTGTAAGTCCCTATGTTGCAAAGAATTAAAAAAAGGTAGCCTTCTTTAAAACCAACGTATTTTTGTCACGGCTTCAAAACCTTATACAACAAAATTTTAGAAAAAATTGATTGGTTATATTATATTGTATTAAACAATAATTATAATTAGTGAATATTATTATTAAATTATATTATTCCTGAATATGGAATATGGAAGTTTGAACAAAATATAATATAGTATAGGGGGTGTCCCAAAACAATCCGTGGAGTTCTCAATGACGCGGGTGCAAAGTCATTGCGAGCGTAGCGAAGCAATCTAAATACCACAGAAGACAAGATTGCTTCGTCACTTCGTTCCTCGCAATGACAGTATGGCAAAAGTCATTGCAGAAGATGTCTTTTGAGACAACCCTGTACACTATATTCATTATGAAATTTTTTAAGGAATTATTACTGGAATATTATTAAAAAAATATAGTAGTGTATGGTTTAATTTTATTGACATAATAATGCGGTTATTATTATTTTGTCATTTCACAGGGGCCCATAGCTCAGCAGGTTAGAGCGGCTGACTCATAATCAGTAGGTCCGGGGTTCGAATCCCTGTGGGCCCAATACAGGGAGGATGTCCTCCCATTGTTATTATGTAATGCAATTTCAAAAATCCGGGAGAAGGGTATGTACGCAATAGTTGAAATAGCTGGAAAGCAATATAAAGTGGAAAAGGATAAAACTATAGCTGTTGACCTGCTTGAAGCAAAGGATGATGAAACAATAGCTATCGATAAAGTAATGATGTTTGTTGATGGTGACAGGGTTTTAGTTGGTCAGCCGTATTTGCCAAATGTAGAAGTTAAAGCCAAAGTTGGCGGAGTGGTTCGTGGCAAAAAAGTTCGTGGTATAAAATTCAGGAAACGTAAAAATTACACCAGAACGTTAGGGCACAAACAGCCGTAT
The DNA here is from genome assembly GCA_040756435.1 of Spirochaetota bacterium. Classification (NCBI taxonomy): domain Bacteria; kingdom Pseudomonadati; phylum Spirochaetota; species Spirochaetota bacterium. The sequence continues at coordinate 26,678 of JBFLZD010000017.1, forward strand.
ACCAGTATTACTATTGTTGATATGTCAGTTAAATAGTGATCAATATCACATTACAGGGTATAGTCGTTAAAAACAACCAATTTAGCCTGTCGGGCTCTGTTTTTGCTGTCAGTATATCAGGGCATTCAGGGCAGGCGTCAAAAGGTAATGATATAGTATGTGCCGGTGTTTCGGCATTATCGCAATCAGTTGTTTTAGCTTTAGAATATTATGAGATAGTTCATAGTATCAGTCAACAGGAGGGATTACTGGAATTTTCTGTCAATCTTGATAGCCTTACTGATGACAGGAAGATTCGTTGTGAAAGTTTAGTAAGCGTTTTTGTCCTTGGTATAAATGAGATAAGAAAACAATATCCTGAATTTGTGCATGTGAGCATAAAAGGGTAAATACAATATATTACGACAATTACTGAAATAATGAGGTGAATATATGGCACATAAAAAAGGTGGCGGTTCATCACGAAATGGACGAGATTCCCGGTCCCAGCGCCTGGGAGTCAAGGTTTTTGGTGGGCAGTTTGTGAAAAGTGGCTCAATAATAGTACGTCAGAGAGGAACCAAACTGCATCCTGGCACTAATGTAAAACGTGGTAGCGATGATACTCTCTTTGCTATCACTGACGGGATAGTGAAATTTGAACGCCTTGATAAGGATAGAAAAAAGGTATCGGTGTATCCTGTTCAGGCGTAAGGTACAGTATATTAGCATATTTTAAAACTATACTAATAAAAGCTTGTATTGTTGTTGTAACAATATAAGCTTTTTTTATTTGTAAAATAATGTTCTGTAGCCATAAATGTGGTTTTTCATTGTGATAGGGATAGTGATATTATAAATCCATAGTAATCTATTTTCATGCTGGATTCATACCATGAGCTATCCTGTACTATATGTTTATCAATGTTTTACAGTAAACAGGTAATGATGTGGCAAAATTTAAAGATAACATAGTAATCAAAGTGCGTGCTGGCAAAGGTGGTGCCGGTTCTGTTTCGTTCAGAAGGGAAAAGTATATTCCCAAGGGTGGTCCTGATGGTGGTGATGGAGGTAAAGGCGGTGATGTTATTATACAGGCAACCCAGGGATATTATAACTTAGGTCATCTTTTTAAAGATAGGATATATAAAGCCCAGAATGGTGGTTTTGGGATGGGCCAGAACCGCCATGGTAAAGATGGGCAGGATTTGGTTATACATGTGCCGGCTGGTACACAGGTGCTGGATGCAGAAACTGGGGAACTTTTAGCTGATCTTGTGCATGAAGGTGATACAGTATGTGTGGCCAGGGGAGGTATGGGGGGAAAGGGCAATGCGTTTTTTAAAACAGCAACACATCAGGCACCACGGTTTGCACAGCCTGGTATGCCTGGTGAAGAACGTTCAATTTTACTGAACCTTAAATTGATTGCTGATGTGGGTTTGGTGGGGCTTCCCAATGTGGGTAAGTCAACCTTGCTGAAAGCTATCACTAATGCCCAGCCAAAGATTGCTGACTATCCATTTACGACGCTTATACCCAATTTAGGAGTTATTGAGCGGGGTGAGACAGTAATTAAAATAGCAGATATACCAGGAATCATTGAAGGAGCACATAAGGGGTTGGGCTTGGGATTATCGTTTTTGCAGCATATTGAGCGTGTGCGGATTATCCTGTTCTGTATTGAGGCAATTGATGCTGATCCACTGTACACACTTTCACTGTTAAAAGCTGAACTGTCCACATATAATAAGGATTTACCTCAAAGAACATCCATGATTCTATTAACAAAAAGCGATTGTGTAAATGAATCAGTTGTACGTAAACGTATTTCATTGCTTGAAAAAGAAAAATATACAGTGCTTCCCATATCATCATTGACAGGATACAATATAGATATATTAATAGAAAAACTTTTTTTGTTAATGGAATAATTACATGCCACGTTCTGCATACTTGAAACATGTCAAAACAATTGTTGTTAAAGTTGGGTCATCGCTCATTACTGATGAATCAGGCATATCAAAAAAACAGGTGACCCGGCTGGTTGATGATGTTGTCTTTTTATTAAAGAAAAAGTACCGGATTGTTATTGTAAGTTCCGGAGCTATCAGTGCCGGTTCAGCGGTTATGAAGAAAAAGCGCAATCTGTGCACCATACCTGAAAAGCAAGCTCTGGCGGCCATAGGTCAATCCATACTTATGGATGTGTACCGTGAATGCTTCAACAAATATGGTTATGAAGTTGGCCAGATATTACTTACCGAGGATGATGTGAAACACCGGCGCAGGTTTTTAAATGCCCGCCATACCCTGAACGCACTTTTAGAAATGGGTGTAGTACCGATAGTTAATGAAAATGACTCGGTTGTGATTAAAGAGATTAAATTTGGCGATAATGATACACTGTCTGCCCATGTTGCCAATATTGTACAGGCAAATCTTTTGGTGCTGCTATCGGATGTTGATGGCTTTTACTGGGATGAAGGTGATACTGAACCAGTGTCTGAAATTCATGAAATTAATGATGAGGTGCGCGCACGCTGCAGAGGTGCTGGCAGTGAACATGGTACTGGTGGTATGTTTACAAAAATAAAAGCGGGAGAGATGGTCATTCAATCTGGTGAGATGATGATTATTGCAAATGGCAGGACGGAACATATCTTAAAACGAATTATGCAGGGTGAGAAGGTTGGCACGCTGTTTATAGGCAAAACACAATTGAAAAGTAAAAAGCGCTGGATAGCATTCAATGTAAAACCCAAAGGGAAGCTCATTATTGATGATGGGGCGGTTAAGGCACTGAAGGAAAATAAAAAATCATTACTGGCCATAGGCATAACACAGGTAGAGGGAAATTTTGATTTAGGTGATGCAGTAGAAATTACTGATAAAAGAGGAACACTGATAGCAAAAGGTATTGTCAATTATACCAGTGGAGAGCTTGAAAAAATAAAAGGTAAAAACACTCAGGAGATAAAAAAAATATTTGGTTCAGAATACTATGAAGAGGTTATTAACAGGGATGATTTGATTGTATTTTAATGGTTGGGAGTATTTCTACCACGTTTGTTCCCAGAAAAGTATTGTATTTCCAGGGATGATGTAATTGTGGCTTGAAAAGAAGAGAATACTCTACAGCCTATGATACTTGAGGAAGAAGTATAGTAAATGCTTTTATGTAACAATAGATATACAATTGTTTCTATGTAAAGATATTAAATACAATGAATCTAACTCATGTAAAAAAATACTTGTGTACAGAGTTGTTTAACGGATAGTAAATTATAATTTTATAAGCAGGTAAATGATATGATAGATAAAATTTTGAGTTTATTTTTTGGTACAAAGCACGAACGTGATATTAAAAAGCTACAACCCATTGTAGCTCAAATAAATGCACTGGAAGATGAAGTTAAAAGATTAACACAGGACCAGATGCTTTCAAAAACTGCTGAATTCAGAGGGCGCATAGAACAGGGACAGCCAATAGATGAACTGTTACCATATGCGTTTGCCATGGTAAGAGAGGCTGCGTGGCGAACCATTGGTATGCGTCATTTTGATGTGCAGCTTATGGGGGCAATTGTACTGCATCAGGGCAAGATAGCTGAAATGAAGACAGGTGAAGGAAAAACGCTTGTGGCAACCATGCCAGTATATCTCAATGCACTGGCAGGGAAAGGTGTCCATGTTGTTACGGTTAACGATTATTTAGCACGCCGTGACTCTGAGTGGATGGGCCCAATCTATAAATATTTAGGGCTTTCGGTTGGTGTTATTCAGCATAATATGGATTATTATGCACGCCAGAAAGCGTACCGCTGTGATGTGACCTACGGAACCAATAACGAATTTGGTTTTGATTACCTCAGGGATAATATGGTAGAACATAAATCCCTCAGAGTACAGCGCGATCTTTACTATGCAATTGTAGACGAGGTTGATTCAATACTCATTGATGAAGCACGTACACCGCTTATCATTTCAGGTTCCACTGATGAATCCACTAAAAAATACTATCTGATTAATAAAATTATTCCAAGCCTTAAGGAAGGCGTTGATTATGAAGTAAACGAAAAAGATCGCAATGCCCTTTTGACGGAAGAAGGTGTGAAACATGTTGAAAAGCTCTTAAAGATAGATAATTTGTACGATAGTCGCAATATAGAACTGGTGCATCATGTTAATCAGGCATTGAAAGCTCATACCTTATTCAAACGTGATATTGATTACATTGTAAAAGATGGGCAGGTCATTATTGTTGATGAATTTACTGGAAGGCTTATGCCTGGAAGGCGCTATTCTGATGGATTGCATCAGGCACTGGAAGCAAAGGAAAATGTGCCCATAGCGCGTGAAAGCCAGACATTTGCACAGATTACATTCCAGAATTATTTCAGGATGTACAAAAAGCTTGCTGGTATGACAGGTACCGCTGATACAGAAGCCATCGAATTTAAAAAGATATATAATTTAGATGTTGTTGTCATTCCCACAAATGAACCTGTACGAAGAACCGATTATCCTGACAGGATCTATCGTACTGAAAAAGAAAAGTTCAACGCTATTGTACAGGAAATTCAGCAATTGCGCCAGGAGGGCAGGCCAGTACTGGTGGGTACAATCTCTATTGAAAAATCTGAAAAATTGTCGGACATGCTGAGAAGAGTGGGTATTCCGCATAATGTGTTAAATGCAAAGTATCATGAAAAAGAAGCTCAGATTATTGCCGAAGCAGGGCGTCCTGGTACAGTAACTATCGCCACTAATATGGCCGGGCGTGGTACGGACATTGTGCTTGGTGGAAGAAAGACGTATATTGATGAACTGGAAAATTGGAAGCCCATTCATGATGCTGCACTCTGGGAGCGATTCAGAGAAGCAATTTTAAAGAGCGATTTTGACTATGCAGCAAGTCTTGCCAATACCATGATAGGACAGGATCAGCACAAAGCACTGGATATTGTGCGTAAAGGTAAGGAATGGCTGGATAACCATAATAAAGTGGTACAGGCGGGTGGGCTGCATATTCTGGGTACTGAACGTCATGAAGCACGAAGAATTGACAATCAGTTGCGGGGGCGTTCAGGAAGGCAGGGCGATCCAGGTTCATCACGGTTTTATCTTTCACTGGAAGATGACCTGATGCGTATTTTTGGCTCGGATAGGATTTCCGGTGTTATGCAGCGTTTGGGTATGGAGGAAGGACAGGAAATTGAAAGCAGGATGGTGTCACGCGCCATTGAAAATGCACAGAAAAGAGTGGAAGCAAGAAACTTTGAAATACGAAAGCACCTGCTGGAATATGATGATGTTATGAACAGCCAGCGTGAATATATTTATAAGGAACGCAATGCTATCCTTGATGGTGAAGATGTTTCGCCTAAGATTCGTGAGTATATTGATGATGTAGTGGAAAGCTGGATTCCCTATTTTACTGAGGGGAAGCGGCATGCCGAAGATTGGGATATTGAGGGCTTAAATGGTTTCCTGAGATCAAAGTTTGGATTTGATATTGGATCGTTAGGGATAGATAGCGAAAGTTTATCGCATGATGAACTTATTAATTGTGTAAAAGAAGAATTGCTGAAATTGTACAAAGCAAAAGAAGAGGAAGTTGGCAGTGACCATATGCGTACGCTTGAACGGCTGGTATCACTTCAGGTGATTGATACCAAGTGGCGTGATCATCTGCTGGTAATGGATGACTTGCGTGACGGTATATGGACAGCAGGCTACAGCGAGCGCAATCCGCTGGTTGAGTATAAGCTTAGGGGTTTTGAGCTTTTCAACGAGATGCTTGATAATCTAAAATTAGATATTATTGAGATGCTTCTGAAAGTGCGTTTACAGAAGGTTGAGGAAATTGAAATCAAGCCTGAAGAGCTTCCTGTACCGTTTGGACAGGAAATCAAACCTGAGGTTGAACAATTTGGCGCTGGTGGAATTCCTGTTGCTGCTGTACCACGGCCATCGGTACGCAGCCAGGAAGATAAAAACCGGGAAATAATAGGCGGTGTGAAGCGCAAAAAAACAAGAAGAAGCAGGCGAGGCTAACTAAACAGGTGCAAATATGTGTTATATTAATGATGCAGGTATGTAGTGTATAAAGAGGTTTATGATGAGCTTAATGAAAAGTATTTCGGGCATCCGCGGTGTGGTTGGAGAATCTTTTACGCCTGATTTGATTACCAGAGTTGCAATGGCATTTGCCAGTCACATACGTTGTGGTAAAGTTATAGTTGGCCGTGACTCGCGCATTACCGGGAAAGAGATTGCACAGTGTTTTGAGAGTGTGCTGTCATTATGTGGCTGTCAGGTCATTGATATTGGTGTGGTGCCAACGCCCACGGTGCAAATTATGGTTGAGCACACTAAAGCAAAAGGTGGTGTGGTTATTTCTGCATCACATAATCCCATACAGTGGAATGCTTTCAAGCTCATCAATGCAACGGGCAGCTTCTTTGGTCCTGAAGAGATGAATACGTTTCTGTCACTGGTTGATACCATTGTGCCTTTTGGTGCCAAATGGAATGCCATAAAGCCTGTTATGTGCGATAGTTCTGCGGCAGACATCCATATTGAAAAAGTACTTGCTGCCATAGACGTTGCCGCTATCAAAAAAAGAAAATTCACGGTGGTACTTGATTCAGTTAATGGTGCCGGTTCACTCATTACTCAAAAACTGTTGAAGCAATTGGGATGCAGGGTAATTCCCATTCATTGTGATATGACTACCGGTACATTTCCCCGGGGGGCAGAACCTGTTGCAAAAAATTTAAAAGCGTTATCTAGTGCTGTACAAAAGCATACGGCTGATATTGGCTTTGCGCAGGATCCGGATGCGGACAGGTTGGCGATAGTTAATGAAAAAGGGAATCCCATTGGCGAGGAGCTTACCGTAACGCTGGCTGCCATGCGATGTCTTGCAAGGAAGAAAGGGCCGGTAGTGGTAAATATGTCCACAACGAAAGCAATTGAGGATGTTGCATCCCGTTTTGGCGCACCGGTGTATCGTTCAAAGGTTGGCGAGATACATGTGGTTGAAGCAATGAAAAAATACAGGGCAGTGATTGGTGGCGAAGGGAACGGTGGTGTTATTTCACCTGAGGTCCATTACGGTAGGGATAGCCTGGTGGGTATTGGGTATTGCCTGGAGCTAATGGCACACAGAAAAGAGCCAATATCACAGATTGTAGCAAAGCTGCCTGCGTATTACATGCACAAGGATACCATGACTATTGACAGTGGATTTGATACCGGAACTATCGCCCAAAAAATTAAAGAACAATATGCAGATGAAGTTATTAACACTCTTGATGGCATACGCATAGATTTTGTGCACCATGATGTGTTTCACGGTGGCTGGGTACATTTGCGTCCTTCCAATACGGAGCCAATATTCAGAATCATCGCTGAAGGGAAGTCAAAAAAACAGTGTGAAGCCATTGTCAATACGTTTAAAACAATGAAATAACATACATGCATATAATTACTTGACAAAAATAAGCCTGCCTTCGTAATACTATCGAAATCAAATTATTGGTTACAGTGCCCGGCGTGAGGTAATGTGCTTTGTGCCGGGAGCAAAATTGCATATTTTTTTGAATTTTTATATTGATTCTGGTATGTTGCTATATTATTTTCTATTGGGTTAGGGTAATGTTTGAACAACGAAGCTATTGTGGTGAATTGACACGTAATGATGTAGGGAAAGTGGTAAACCTTTCAGGCTGGGTTGATACCAAGCGTGATTTAGGTGGCATTATATTTATCGAGATGAGGGACGTGACAGGAATTGTACAGGTTGTATTTGATGCATCAAAGAATAGTACCGCGTATGAAAAAGCTGATAAAGTGAAAAATGAGTACTGTATTTTTGTAACCGGTGAGGTTGCAAAGCGTTCTGAGGAAACAGTCAATCCCAATCTAAAAACTGGTATGATAGAGGTTATTGGAAAGGATATTGCCATTTTATCAGAATCGGAAGTGACACCATTCCCCATTGATACTTATACTAACCTGAACGAAGAGGTACGGTTAAAGTACCGTTATTTAGATCTTCGCAGGGCTGATATGCAGGAAGCTATTATAGTACGCCATAAGGTTATGCAGACAATACGGCATTATCTTACTGATAACCGGTTTATTGAAGTTGAAACGCCAATACTGAATAAGTCCACACCTGAAGGTGCACGTGATTTTCTTGTTCCAAGCCGCATAAATCGTGGAATGTTTTATGCACTGCCGCAATCGCCACAGTTGTTCAAACAGATTTTGATGATTTCAGGTTTTGACCGCTATTTTCAGATTGCCAAATGTTTCCGTGATGAGGATTTACGCAATGACCGTCAGCCTGAATTTACTCAGGTGGACTTAGAAATGTCATTTGTCAATCCTCACATGATTATGAATATTATTGAAGGGCTTTTGAAAGAGATCGTTAGAGATGTACTGGGTAAAGAAATTGAAACTCCATTTCCGGTATTCACGTATGATGAAGTAATGCAGCGCTATGGCAAGGATGCCCCTGACACACGTTTTGGCTTAGAACTGGCGGATGTAAGTGATATCTTTACCGATTCGTCATTTAATGTTTTTAAAGCGGCACTGGGAAATGGTGGCATCATTAAGGCAATAGTTATTAACGATGAAGGCAAAATTTCACGTGCAATGATTGAAGAATACATTAATTATGTGCGCACGTTTAAAGCCATGGGACTGCCAAGTGTGCGTTATACAGGGAGTGCTTTTGAAACAGGGATAGCAAAATTTTTAAGCGATAGTGAAAAGCAAAAGCTTGTTGACAGGTTAAAACTCAATTCCAATTCACTCATTATTTTTTCCTGTGATAAGCCAAAGATAGTTAATGATGCACTGGGCAATCTGCGTATCAAGATTGCACAGCAGCTTAATCTCATTGACGAAAATAAACTCAACTTTCTGTGGGTGGTTGATTTCCCACTTCTTGAGTATGATGTTGAGGAAGGCCGTTACTATGCAATGCATCATCCGTTTACAGCGCCAAAACCTGAGTGCGAGCCAATGCTTGATGCTATTACTCCACAAACAACACAAGCAATCAAGGCTCAGGCTTATGATGTTGTGCTCAATGGTGTTGAAATTGGTGGCGGTTCTATCCGAATTAACCGTATGCCATTACAGAAAAAGATGTTTGGCATCCTTGGTATTTCTGAGGAAGAGGCAAAAATAAAGTTTTCATTTTTACTGGATGCATTAAAATATGGTGCGCCACCTCATGGTGGTATTGCATTAGGGTTGGACAGGATTCTGATGCTGCTATTAAAGCGCAATTCTATACGGGATGTGATAGCATTCCCCAAAACGCAGAAAGGACAATGCCTCATGAGTGAAGCTCCTTCGCCTGTGAGTGCACAGCAGTTAAAAGAGCTATCTATCAAGGTGGTTGAATTATAATGGTAGATACAAAATTTGAAATTGACGATATATCCATTTATAAACGTATATGTGGGTATAAAGATAAGAATATCAAAGCAATTGAAAAGCTTCTTGATGTTAAAATAATCCCCCGTGGCAATACCCTGATAGTTGAAGCTTCCGGTGATAATGCCGCTAAGGCATTACAGCTTTTGCACCTGATGGGTGATTATTTATATATGCGTGATTCTCTCTATGAGTTTGATGATTTTGATATACGCTACCTGGCACTTTCCATTAATCAGGGGATTAAAGTAGATGCTGATGAAATCAACAGATTGAAGATTGTTATCCCTGAAACAGGAAAAACCATTGTACCCAAAACTATCAATCAGGCAAATTACATGTCGGCAATCCATAAAAGCCCCATCACTATCTCCATTGGGCCAGCCGGGACAGGGAAAACATATTTAGCGGTAGCTGTAGGTGTAAAGTTTTTGTTAACGGGCAGAGTGGAGCGCATCATTTTAACACGGCCTGCTGTTGAAGCAGGTGAAAGCTTGGGGTACCTGCCTGGTGATTTTATTCAGAAGATTAATCCCTATTTAAGACCGCTGTATGATGCCCTGTTTGATATTCTTCCGTATGAAAGAATTTCCAAATATATGGAAAAAGGGATAATTGAGATTGCACCATTAGCCTATATGCGCGGACGTACACTCAATAAAGCTTTCATTATACTTGATGAAGCACAGAACACCACGTCATCACAGATGAAGATGTTTTTAACACGTCTGGGTAACAATTCAAAGATGGTTATATCCGGTGATATTACTCAGATAGATCTGGAAAAACCACGACAATCCGGTTTACTTGCTGCACAAAAAATTCTTCATGGTATTGAAGAGATTACCTTCATTGAATTCTTAAAAGAGGACATTTGCCGGCATCCAATAGTTGAAAAAATTATTGCAGCGTATGAACAACATGCTGAATAATACAATCCGGTTACCTATATGTTAAATTCATTTATGGTTTTTAAAAGAGGCATACAGTTTGCTTTCAAGAAAAAAAGCCTGAAAGCCTCTTTTATTTATACATTGATAGTTATACTATCCGCTACTGCACTTCTCACATTAAACAGAATAGGTGCCACATATAGTTATCAGGCTGGGGATATTGCACGTGAGGATATTCGTGCACCTATGACCATAGAATATCCTGTATCAATAGAAACTGAAATTGAAAAAAACCGTATTGCCGAAGCAATGCCTGCCATCTTTGACCTCAATGAATCCATTGTTGAAGATAAGCTTAAAATTAGCAATATGCTGTGTGAGGCAGTTATTAAAGTTAAAGAGCAAATGTCTGACACCAGTCCTTCAAAGCAGGTGTTGTTACTGAGGACAATGCTGCCTGATTATCTGCAGTATTCAGATAAGGTGTTAATGGGATTGTTGCAATATGATGAACAGCTTCTGCATCGGGACATGAATAAGATTCTATTACAAGTATATAATAATGGTATTCTGGAGAAGCCATATACCAATCCATTAAAATTACAGTCAAACCATGTTATTGTGAGGGTAGTAGGGAATGCTGCAGAATTAAAAGAAAAACAGATCAATGTTGATGCACTCATGGACATGAAAAAAATACAATCGTTAGTGCCGGTCATAAGCAGGGAGGTTCTTAACAAACCATCCAATGACGCGTTATATGCAGTAAATTCTGTTATTATCAGTTTATTACAGCCAAATCTTTTTTATAATGAGGAAGAAACTAAAAGAAGAATAGCTGAAGCTGTTCAATCTGTAAAACCTGTTACCCGTGTGATAAAGAAAGGCCAGTCCATAGCCCGTGAAGGTGATACCATAACAGAGGATATGTTGCAAAAGATAAATATTATAAACAAGAATGCCCACTTTTCTGGTTCAAGTTTTATTATAGGGCTGCTTCTTATCCAGTTGGGATTTTTAGTCATATTTGGCTATTTCCTCATCACCTATTACAGCAACCTGGTTGTTGATAATAAAATGCCCTTGATAGTGTTTACGCTAGTGATGGCTTTTATTGTTATTGCCTTTTTTGTTGCCCGGTGGCAGGGAAGGGCATTTGAGGGTTTATTCTTCCCGCTTCTTTTACCTATTCCCCTGGTTACCATGGTACTTGCAATCATGTATAACATGCACATTGCCATGTTGATTGGTGTGTATATTGTGTTCTTTGTTACGGTAAGTATGAAGGGTGATTTTACGACATTATTATTGGCTTTTAGTTCTGCATTATCGGGTGTTTTCGTTGTTGGTGATGTTGAACGTCGTTCTGACTTTCTGAGGGGTGGTGTTACCTTAGGGCTTATTAATCTGGTGATAGTTATTGCAGTTGGTTTGATGCAGGAAATGCAATTTGGTATCATTGCAAATAATGTTGGATTGGCTTTTATAGCAGGTATCATTAATGCAATAATTGTGTTTGGTGTGTTTCCGGTATATGAAAACATGTTTGGTGTCACAACAAAGTTTAAGTTGCTGGAGCTATCGGACCTCAATGCACCAATATTTAAAGAGATGCTTATCAAGGCACCTGGTACGTATAATCATTCACTGATGGTGGCAACACTTGCTGAATCTGCATGTAAGGAGGTTGGTGCCAACGCCTTGCTGGCACGCGTTGGCGGGTATTACCATGATATAGGAAAAATTCAGGACGCAAATTTTTATATTGAAAATAAGGTTACCGACCCACGTGCCAAAGATATGTCAGCCCTTGAATATTGCAGGTTAATTATTTCACATGTTGAAAAGGGCGTTGAGCTGGCACGGAAGAATAATCTACCGGAAATGGTTATTGATTTTATCCGTGAGCATCACGGACAGACAGTGATGACATATTTTTACCATCAGGCACTTGAAGAAGGCAGTACTAACGGTAACAACATAAAGAAAAGCGATTTCCAGTACCCTGGCCCAAAACCACATACTCGTGAAACAGCCATTGTCATGCTGGCGGATGCAATTGAGGCTGCATCACGTTCAATACAGGAGCCAACACTGGAAAAATTAGAAACACTGGTAAAACGAATAATCTATAATCGGCTGAATGAAGGTGACTTAGAAAGGGCCGATATTAACCTGAATGAATTAAACAAAATTCAGAATGCATTTGTACAGGTATTACAGGGCATATTCCATTCACGCATTGAATATCCCACAAAGGAAGCAATAAATCGATTGGAGAAAAAATCATCCAATGGCAATCAAGGTTAATGTTGAACGTGAGCACGTCACAATGCCCCGGGACTTTCCTGCATTTTGTAAAAAAATTATAGCTGCTGTTGTAAAGAGTCAGGAAGTTGATAATGTCGTTGTTACACTCATTATCACTAATGATGAGGCGATAGCTCATATTAATAAAACCTACCGTAAAAAGAAAGGCCCTACTGATGTCATATCCTTTGCCTACCGTGAAGCACCCATGCCACATGTAACCACAAAAGAACATTTAGGCGACATTTTCATTTCGCTGGAGACTGCCCAAAGGCAGGCTATAGAATATGGAGTGCCCCTGAAAGAAGAATTAAAGAGATTACTGATACATGGAGTGCTGCATCTATTGGGATATGACCATGAAAAGTCATCATACAAAAAAAGAAAAATGCAAAAAAAGGAAAAAGAGATTATGCAAACTATCTAAAGAAGAATCATACCTGGTTCATAATACCCCTTACCCATTACAAGAAAAACCAGGCAATCTCTTTTGTGAAGTTGAGATTACTACACTTTGACACAGTGCAGTGACCTTTCCAATGCACGGCTTGCATAATGCTTTGTTGCTATTTAATAATAGATTCAATTGTACTCAATAATTCACTTGCTAACGTTTCATTATACCGGATTACTTCTTCTTCCAGTTGTTTGATGTCTTTTCCCTTTTTATGTGAGCTAAAATAAAACTTGATTTTGGGTTCGGTACCTGAAGGGCGCATGGTTACCTTTGAGCCATTGTCTAATGTGAACTGCAATACGTCTGATGCAGGCAAATCCACTGTTGTTGTGGTGCCGCTCGTTACATCAGTAAGCGTTCTCTGTTTGACGTCAAGAATTGCAGTAACAGCGGTTCCAGCCAATTGTTTTGGTGGATTGCTTCGGAAATGTTTCATGATGGATTCTATCTTTTGAATGCCTTCAACTCCTTTAAGTGTAAGCGAGACAAGCTTTTCGTTGTAATAGCCAAACTGAGCGTATATTTCATATAAAAAGTCTTTCAGCGTTTTATTGTGTGAATGAAGCCAGTGCGCCATTTCGGCAAAGAAGTAGCAGGAACTCACCGCATCCTTGTCCCGCACAAAATCAAGAGGTAGATACCCATAGCTTTCTTCGCCACCAAAAATAAAAATATGTGAGCCTTCATAATCCTTCATCTTTTTTGCAATCCATTTAAATCCAGTGAGGACATTTTCAATAGTAACATTGAAATGGTCAGCTATCTCCTGTTGAAGGTCAGTGGTAACTATTGTTTTTACAACAAATCCATTTTTTGGTAGCTTGTTTAGCTGTTGCAACCGTAACAGCATATAATATAAAAGCATGCTACCTATCTGATTTCCATTAATGAGCATGTACTGCCCGTTGTCATCTTTGAAAGCTACACCCATGCGATCAGCATCGGGGTCAGTTGCCAGCACTATATCCGCATTTATTTTTTGTGCAAGTTCTATGGCCTGTGTTAGCGCCTCAGGTTCTTCAGGATTGGGTGATTGGACAGTGGGGAAATTGCCATCAGGGATTGCCTGTTTTTCAACATTATGAACATTAGGGAAACCGGATATTTTCAGTATATGCGGCACAATACGGTAACCAGTTCCATGTAGTGGCGTGTAAACAATATGTATGGGCGATAGTTCATCGGATTTGAATCGTACCTGCGAAAGTTTCTGGGCATAGATTTCAATGATTTCATCTCCAACTAAGGTTATAATGCCATTAACTATCGCTTTATCAAAATTCATTTTCTTAATTTGTGCGATATCCTGTATTTTTGAAACTTCATTGATTATTTCTTTGTCCTGTGGTGGGACAACCTGACCGCCGTCCTCCCAGTATACTTTGTATCCATTATATTCGGGTGGGTTGTGGCTGGCTGTGATAACAATACCTGCTGTAGCATTGTAATGGCGTATTGCAAATGAACAGATTGGTGTGGGCATGATATCCTTGAAAAGATATACTTTAATACCATTGCCCGCTAATATTGAAGCTGCTTCCTTTGAGAATACATCTGACATCCTGCGTGAATCATACGCTATAACAACGCCTTTTTGAGCATTCCCTTTGTGGACAATGTAGTTTGCCAGGCCCTGCGTTGCCATACCAACAGTGTAAATGTTCATTCGGTTGGTGCCTGCACCAATAATCCCACGAAGTCCGCCTGTACCAAACTCAAGTGTGGTGTAAAAGCGTTCGTACAGTTCTTTTTCATTATTTTGTGCAACAAGTTGTTTGATCTCATGTATAGTGTTGGTGTCAAATGGTGGATTTTGCCATTGTTCTATTCGTTTTTGAATGGTGATGTCCATAGTAACTATCTCCCAATCTTATGTGGTATTTTTTAACAAATTATAAACTATTATACCTGCAAATGCAACACCGTAATAATTGATTAATAAAGAGGTTATACATTCTTTATAGTACAATAGTGTTGTTTAAATGTATAATGACAATCATTATTTTATGCTTGCAATTCTTTTATTACTTTTTACAATGATGAAAGCGTATTTTTGATGTGCCCATAAATAAAATAATTACTTTGAGAGGAAAACGTATGGACATTGAAACTACTACCTGTATTTCACTATACCACCTTGGTGTAGTACGTCACTATGCAGAAGAACATGGCATGTCAATGCGTACATTTCTTTCAGCACTGGTGAGTTTTGCTGCACAATGCAAAAATATTGACGTAGGTTATTTTAAACAGGTAAAATACAGGCCTAAGGGTAGTGAATGGAAGAGATTGCATTTAGTACTGTATAATGATGAATATGAGTTTTTCCTTGATGTAAAAAAGCTCTGGAAGATGTCGCTGGCTTTGGTTATTGCGTATTGTTTGGATAATGTATTATATGATTTTTTACAATTTTTAACAAAAGCAGAAGAAGACGAAGATTACTATGCCGATAACTATCGTTATAGAGGCTATGCATTTGAAATTGGTGAGGAAGAAAATATATTTTATTATAAATTATATTGGGGACCACACCCCGAAATAGTAAAAGAAGCACTGAAAGCATGACATATAAAATATATTGAAAGAATCCACACATCATGTATAATGGGTAAATCATCGGTTATCTAAAAATACCTTTATTTTATTATTATAACTCCTGCGGCATGAATAACATTATACAAAAAGTTTATACATTTATACAGAATAATAACCTTATTGTGCATGGTGATAGAGTACTGGTATCAGTTTCTGCTGGCAAGGATTCAATGGCACTATTACATATACTCTACGTGATACGTGAGCAACTTGGGTGCACCATTGCTATCTATCATCTTGATCATAAGATGCGGGGTGAGGAATCATTTGGCGATCTTCTTTTTGTTATGAATCAGGCTTCACGGTATGGAATCCCTGCTTTTATTGAACGGTTTGATTTTGTGCAACATAAAGAACCTGGAAAAAGTTTTGAGCAGCAAGCACGAGAACACCGCTATACACGATTACACTTTATAGCACAACACTACGGTTATACTAAAATTGCAACTGCGCATACAAAAAATGATCAGGTTGAAACCCTGATTATGCGCATGGTACAGGGGACTGGATTGCAGGGTTTAGGAGCAATAGCGCTGGCATATGGAACCATCATACGTCCTTTGCTGGTGTTGTCACAGGATGAAGTGTATTCATATCTACAATATAATGACCTGTCTTATCGGCATGACAATACCAATGATGATACTACATATCTAAGAAATTATATACGCCACAGTGTAATCCCGGTCATTCAAAAACGGTTTCCACAATTTGATGAAGCACTGCTTACTCTTCAGAAACAAGCACAAGATGCAATCAGGAGCATCATTGACCTGATGCATTCGCTTTATCCAGGATTTATTCAAGAGCAGCCCGGATTAATACAGGTGCAGGAAAATGCCATTGCACACAGTGAATATATATATAAATTTTACTGTGCATATATTATCAGTAACTATCTCAAAAAATATGTTAATTCAGATATTCTTGATGCGCTGTATTGTGCGCATTACTCAAAGAAAAAGAATGTTACCCTTTTTGAAGGAAAAGGAATCTACATATACAGGCGCTATCGCAATGGCACCTCGTTTCTGCTTTTTTCTTCAAAGTCTTTATGTATGGGCGATAGTAACTATGAATATAAACTTCCGGTGGGCAAAACGGTTACTGTTACACAAGCTGGTATTACCGTTGGATGCGCTGTTGCTGAATCAATTGATGTGCAACCACCTGAAAGCAGCACGCTGGTATTGCGCTATACTGGATGTGACCATATTGTTATCAGAAACAAACGAACAGGCGATGTCATTGCCCGTAAAACGGGAAGACGGACACTGAAACGCTTATATATTGATTATAAGCTTACTCCGGAACAAAAAAATATGGTACCACTGATTGTTATTAATAATCAGATAGCAGCTGTATTGTTTGATGTTGCAGGTGCTTTAAAAGCTGAAATTTCACCTCCTTTTTTGCCGGAAAAAGGTCAAAAAATGCTTGTTATTCGTTACTGGCATAGCAATACTGTGTCAAATACAGCGTGATTAAAATAAAATGACTTTTATCCGGCTCATTTATTAAAATTGGATAGGGTACAATAAATTTATTTGAGTATTTCTGTATTTGTAGTATCTTGTAAGTAAAGACTATACTATATGTATGACTTCTTGATCAAAACAGCTAACCACGGGAGATTCTATGAATAAAGCTGCTAAACAGGTTGCTCTGCTTTTGCTTATAGCGCTTCTTGCTATAGCCATATTCAGAATGAATGATATTAATACTCAGAAAGTTGAGCAGCTGCAATATAGTGATTTCATAAAGAAAGTTTATGAAAATAAAGTTAAATCAGTTACGATAGTTAATGGCAAAAAAATTGAAGGTACCTTTACCAAAGGTGATAAAGTCTATCTTTTTGAAACAGTTATACCGTATCAGGATCCGGATTTAATAAAAACACTTATTAATAATCGGGTTGAAATTAAAGGTGAAGAAGTTGATGATAATCTTTTCTGGAAAGGTGTACTCAATTTTCTGCCATGGCTTCTTTTCTTTGGGTTTATCTGGTTTTTTATGATACGCCAGATACAGTCCACCGGAAACAAGGCAATGAGTTTTGGCAAAGTGCGAGCAAAACTACAGCCGGAAACAAAAAATAAAGTAACATTTGCTGATGTGGCAGGTGTTGATGAAGCTAAAGTGGAACTTCAGGAAATCATTGAATTTTTAAAAGACCCAAAGAAATTCATTACCATTGGAGCAAAGATACCTAAAGGTGTTCTTCTGGTAGGGCCTCCTGGTACAGGTAAAACATTACTTGCACGAGCTGTTGCTGGTGAAGCTGGTGTACCATTTTTTTCTATCAGCGGTTCTGATTTTGTTGAAATGTTTGTTGGGGTAGGTGCATCGCGAGTACGTGACCTGTTTGATCAGGGAAAACGTAATGCTCCCTGTATCATATTTATTGATGAAATAGATGCTGTGGGAAGGCTTCGCGGTGCTGGACTTGGTGGCGGGCATGATGAACGTGAACAAACGTTGAATCAGCTTCTTGTTGAGATGGATGGATTTGAAACCAATGAAGGTGTTATTATTGTTGCTGCTACCAACAGGCCTGATGTACTGGACCCTGCGTTGCTCAGGCCCGGTCGTTTTGACCGCCAGGTTGTTGTTGACATACCTGATATCAAGGGAAGAGAAAAGATATTAGCCGTTCATACCCGTAAAATTCCTTTGGCAAAAGATGTGGATTTAAAGGTAATTGCTCGTGGAACTCCCGGATTTACCGGTGCAGATCTGGCAAACCTTGTTAATGAGGCTGCACTCCTGGCTGCACGGCGTAATAAAAAGCGCGTGAGCATGCTTGAGATGGAAGACGCCAAGGACAAAGTATTGATGGGTCCTGAAAGAAAGTCGGTCCTCATTTCTGCCGAAGAAAAGAAGGTTATTGCCTATCATGAGGCAGGTCATGCATTGCTGGGTATACTTACCGGAGCTGACCCTGTGCACAAAGTAACGGTGATTCCTCGTGGAAGGGCGTTAGGCTTAACCATGCATTTGCCCAAAGAAGAACGCCATTTGCATAACAGGGAATACTGGCTCAATCAGATCACTATTTTATTTGGTGGCCATGTTGCTGAAAAGATAAAGTTTGGACAGGTTACCACGGGTTCAAGTAATGATATTGAACGTGCTACTGATATTGCTCGTCGTATGGTGTGTGAATGGGGAATGAGTGAAATATTGGGCCCGTTAGCATTTGGTAAAAAAACCGAACAGATATTTCTGGCACGCGAAATAGCTCAACACAGAGATTACAGTGAAGAAACAGCACAGCTTATTGATAAAGAAGTTCATGATATCGTCACCAGCTGCAGGGACAGGGCTATAAAGCTTATAGAAGAAAACAGCGACAAATTTGAGTTGATTGCTACAAACCTCATAGAACGTGAAACACTGAATGCTCAGGAAATTGAGCTTTTGATGAAAGGTGAACCATTGCCGCCTATTCATAATGGTGAAAATCCACAACAGCCTGACGAAGAACCCAAGTTAGAAAAAATAAAAAAGAAAGCATCACAAAAACCTTTGCTGGATGATAAAGAAGTGATTCCAACATAAAGAGTTTGGGGTTTGTATGATAGATGATGAACTGGACAGGTTATTACAGGATATCGATAGTGAAAAGGATCATACAGTTCAGAAAGCACATATAAAGCAATTTACGGAACACATACTTGATAGTGAACTCTATGAAACATCACATGATATACCATTGCCTGATAAAAAAAATATATCAGAAGTGGTTAAGTTTTTTAAGCGTGGACTTTCAAACGGAATACACAGGCACATTGAACTGGCAAAGCTTTTACGATCACGGTTGGATATAACTGAGGTTCCTGAACAGGTTGTTCCTGTAATAAAGAAATCTTCGTACTCAATATTTAAAATTGTTGAAGATGTTGAAATTCTTACAGATAAATTTTTAAATGAAATAAATGAAGCAAATTTAAGAAGAAAAGCAACCAAAGATTTCCCCCTTTATTTCCCTGATGATTATCCTGACGACAACCGACTTGACTTTATTGTACTTAAAGAAATGTACCTGTTATTGCGTTCATTTAATAGTATTGTTAAAAAGGATTGGACAGAGCTTGAAAAACAATCAGCAGTGTTTAACTTTGCTGATGGTGGTAAACAGCTGTCATCAGTACTTAATGATATTATTGTTGAAGGAAACAGCCTGTGTAAAGCAACAGATATGTTACTGGAATTAATTGCTAATCATTTAGGATTGCTTTCCCATCATTATAATTTGTCTGATGTAGATATACGTTCCAAATTGCAATTTAATGAATATAAATCGTATACGGTGCAAGGTCTGATAAATGAACTGGATACCTCAGAATCTGCAACACATCAATCAGAAGCTTTTAAGCAGGATGTACACCAATCTTCACCGTTAACTTCCTCTACTGGTTTGGAAGAAGCTTTAGATTCCAATCAATACAATAACCATGAACAATATGGAAGACCTATAAATAAATCCCAAACCCAGGACATTACCCAACACAGTACAATTCCATTTACGGTTAAAGGTACAAAGCCATGGAATACTCGTGAACCATATATGCTACCAGTTGATGAAAATGTAATGAACATTGAAAAGGAAGATCTGGAATATATGGTCTATTATACAAAATCACAGCTGACCGATGACCAGATTAAGTCAGAATTACGGAGGGCTTTATTAAAGTTATCTATCGATAAAGAAAAATATGATATTGTTGAAGATTTTATTGAGTTTATCAAAAAAAAAATTGTATCTATATTGCATGAAAGTGTTGAATATTTTGATATTCCTGAAAATGACCAATGGCTGTTTTATTATCATTTAGGGCCACACACTATATTCCGTTTGCTTTTAGCTGATATTCAATTGACAGGCGAGGGGTACTGTTTCAGTTCACGGGATGGCAAAAAAATCAAGAAGCTAGTTCCCTATGAATTTTTAAAGGCAATTGTTTTAGAATGGTTTGAGAATAATGTCAATAACCGTGATTTACCATTTGACAGCGTTAATGCTCTTGATTTGATTCGCAGGCAGGTTTCAAAAAAATATTTTTCTGAGATAGATGAGTTTGTTGCAAAGATTGATGCATATCTTGGAACATTGAATCCAGAAACATTAAAAAAGTTAGATCGCAAATCATTCATAAAACAAAAAGCCTTACAGGTTTATAATCAGAAACAAGTATTAATTTTCAATCGCTTTGTTGATAGAACAATATTTAAGTAGGATAAAGGATTACTATGTTCACAGTTAAACAGTATAAAGGTGATGAAAATCTTAAAAAGATTCTGGATAAGAATAATATGCCTGTAGACATATATAATCTCAAAGCTGCTATTCTGGGAGTTCAGGCTTCAGCAGGAAGTATTACGTTGCGGTCACTTATAAAAGATTTTTTTAATGAAGAAGTGCTGGAAAATAAAGATGTTGCAGATCAGATTGAGTCGTTGTGGTTTTACCTGTTACGCTTACAGCGCTTTGACGATAGTGAACTTGAGCAACCAGATTTTGACAATAAAACCCGTGAATCATATACAGCGTATGTGAATGCTTCCATCATGCGTGCTGAAACGTTTTTAAAATATTTATCCACAGGCCAATTAGATGAAATGCTGAAAAACGAGAAAGTGAATAAGATATATTCAATATTTATTGGCAATGTTAATCTGTTGAAAGCGTTGATTATAAGCATGGAAGAAAAGTGGTCGCAGGAAGATTTTACCAGTGATACAACTTTCCTGAAAAAATTAACGGGCTTTGTGCGGGTTATGTGGGATACACAAATTGCATTGAAAGAACATGCAAAAATATTTAACTTGCAAAAAATGAATAATAAGAATATCATTGAGGCAATTCAGCAGCAAACCGGGACTGAGATAGGCCGTAATGATCCATGCCCATGTGGCAGTGGCAAAAAATATAAAAATTGTTGTGGGAAATAAGCTTTTTACGATAGCAATGCCAGTATATGTTTTTTTCTTAAACCTTCCAGTATATTCATAGCCTGTGTTCGTTTAATATTTTCAAAAAGTGCAGGAATATCTTGTAATCTTTCCACCTGCTTTTGAGCTTCTTGGCGTGCTATACTGATAAGTTCAAAATCGTTAACGGGATCTGCAAATTCAAACGCTATCCCCTGACCATGCTGACGGGTGCCAATGAATTCACCAGCCCCGCGCATTTTCAAATCTTCTTCAGCTATAACAAAGCCATCATCGGTTGATGTTAAAATTTGTATGCGCTGCATGCTTTCCTGAGGGATGTCATCAGGATAAATCAAAACACAGAAAGATTTATATTCACCACGCCCAACACGGCCTCGTAACTGATGCAGTTGTGAAAGCCCAAACCGTTCAGCATGTTCAATAACAATGATAGATGCATTAGCAACATCAATCCCAACTTCAATAACTGTTGTGCTGACAAGAAGGTCAATGGCGTGATTATTAAATTGCTGCATAATTTTTTCTTTTTCTTCATTCGGTAGCTTTCCATGTAATAGAGCAATCGTTTTTGTTGGGAATCGCTTCACAAGCTGTTTGTAGGTTGCTGTTGCGGATTTTAAATCCAATTTTTCTGAATCTTCTATTAATGGCAATACATAATATATCTGTCTGCCCTCATTCATATATTTTTCCAGTGAACGATACACAGCTTCCAGTTTTGATGATGGAAACGCAAGAGTTGTAACAGGGATTCTGTTTGCAGGCTTTTGTTTGATTATTGATATATCCAGATCCCCATACAGTGTAAGCGATAGTGACCGGGGAATAGGCGTTGCTGTCATGACTAATAGATCTGGCATATAGCCTTTGGTTCTGAGACTTGCGCGCTGATTAACACCAAAGCGATGTTGCTCATCAATAATAATGAATCCTAAGTTTGCAAATTGTACTGTTTTCTGAATCAGTGCATGGGTGCCAATGATGATATTAAGAGATCCGTCTTTTAAGGCGGCAAGAGTTTCTTTGCGTTGGGTAGCAGATGTTGAACCGGTAAGAAGCTGTACAGTAACGGATTCTGGTAAAAACTTTTTAAACGTAGCATAATGCTGTTGTGCCAGTATTTCCGTTGGTGCCATAAAGGCAACTTGCTGTCCACGGCTTACCACAGCAAGGCTTGCAATCATAGAAACTACTGTTTTGCCAGATCCAACGTCACCCTGCAGCAAACGGTTCATGGGAAAATCTACATGTAAATCATTGATGATTTCCTGCACAGCATTTATCTGATCATCAGTAAGTTTGAATGGCAGGGTTTTGATAAAATCATTATACAGTGAATCATTCATTGCTGGTTTTGTATGTTTCTGTGTTTCTCTGATATAGTGGCGGGAGAGGTGTAAATAATATTGTAGAAAAAAAAGTTCATTAAAAGCCAGTCGCAAACGTGCTTGATGTGCTTCATCCATTGTGACGGGAAAGTGAATCTGCTGGATAGCCAGTGAAAGCGGCATAAGTTTCAGCCTTTCAACCATCTCACTGTCAAAGGGTTCCTGTATATGTTGCTGTGCCAATTCAAGAGCATTATAAATAATCTTTCTGAAAACCCGTGAGTTAAATCCATGTGATTTGAGTGTTTCTGTTGAGGGGTATATTGGCACTATTCTGCCTGTGTGTAATGTATCAGAACTATCGCCTATAAAATCATACTCCGGATGGACTATCTGCTTGGTACTGTAATAATCCACTTTGCCTGAAAACAGTACTGTGTCGCCTACTTCAAAAAGTTTAAGGAAATACTGAATGCCGCCAAAAAAAACGCCTGATAATGTATCACTGCCATCGTCAATAACAACTTCAAGGAATTTGCGACGGTGGCCTGAAATTTTTACCTGCTTAACAATTCCGGTAACGGTCACAACATCATTAACAAAACAGTCTTTGATTAATTTAGTGTTGGAACGGTCAATATATTTCCTTGGTAAAAAGTAAAGAAGATCCTCAACGGTTTCAATACCCAGTTCCTGCTTTAAGAGCTCAGCACGTTTGGGACCAATCCCTTTTATGTATTGAATGCTCTGGTCAAGCACGGTTACTCCTCTTCGGCAATATACCACACACTTGCAGGTATCTGCACATATTTTCCATCACGGGTGTAGAAGAATGAATAGTTGCGGCCGTCTTTAGGTGTGGTGACCTTTTGAACGCCATACCAGCGCTTTATTATTCTGCCATCATACCCAAATACGGTAATAGTAAGATTTTGACCGGTTATTGTTTCAATTTTTCGCTGTACGATATTCTTTTGTTCGTACGTGAAAAAATATTTAAAGTACAGATAAACGCCTGTCAATAAAAGAATTGCTAATAGTGTACCAAACACATATAGTTTTGCTTTTGTTGTCATTGTGATACTCTCCTTTATAAATAATATGTAATTGTTCCCACGTTAGAGGGGTAGAATAAGATTTCTCCTCACTTCGTTCGTCGAAATGACAAAGTGAGTTTGGTTCGTCGAAATGACAAAGTGAGTTTGGTTCGTTGAAATGACAAAGTGAGTTTGGTTCGTTGAAATGACAGAGTGTACTTTGGCCGTCGGAATGACAGGGTGAGTTTTGCATGTAGAAAAGGCTGAGTGATGTTGTCATTTCGAGCGCAGCGAGAAATCTTTGCTTTTTATGGTAAGATTTCTCCTCACTTCGTTCGTCGAAATGACAAAGTGGACTTTGGCCGTCGGAATGACAGGATGAGTTTTGCTTGTTGAAATGACATGAGCCTGGCTTTTTAAAATAGCCGAATAAATGGCTTGTTGAAATGACATTATTTTTTTTCATCTTTTTTAGCAACCGTGTATTGGGTGATGATGGCTTACATAACCGGTAAAAAAAGTACCAGCTTTATACGTACAAAGCCAGAGTTTTCCAGTAGCTATCGCCAAAATTATACAATAATATAAAGATAATAAACATAAAAATGTCAAATCTAAATAGAAATTTGTAGTCAATAAAAAATGATACTTGACTTCAAACGTATTTGCAGCAACACTTATTTCATATGTATCTACAATAGTTGCAGGTAGTTGTAACTATTTTTGTATTCTCATAACATATTTCGTTGTGTGATGTATTGGAGCAAAAACAATCTTTAATTGGATGGCATATGAAAAAATATGTATTTCTTGTTCTTGTGTGTATGATAGCAGCAAGTAGCTGTAAAAAAGAAACAATATTTGAAATTGAACCTAATGACACCTACACGCAGGCAAACCTTATAAATGTTGGCAAGCCAGTAAGTGGTTTTATTAATACTGAAAGTGATTTTGATTTTTATATGATAGATGTTACCGAACCGGTGCTCTTTGACATCAGCATTTCCGCCATTAAGGGTGTGAATATTGCTTTTACTGTGTGGAAAGCAGATGATGGTATTGTGCCATTGAAATATGTTGATGATATGCGTAAATCAGCACCCGAGCGCTTGCGTGGATTTAAAGTTGAACCGGGAAGATACTATGTTTCCATTTCACAGGGGGATAAGGATCAGCGAATTAAAAATACTGAAAATGCATATACACTGTTAATCAATCAGGAGGATGCCGAGGGCTTTGAGTCAGAGCCCAATGATACAATCTTATCAGCAAACCCGTTACCAATAGGTGTTCCAGTACGTGGGTACTATTCGCCTGCATTTAACAAAGCAAATACCAATGCGGCAAATCCCAATCGTGAAGAGGATTGGTTTACGTTTTCCGTTGATGAAGCTCCGGTTGTGTGTGATGTTGAGGTAACAGGAGTTATCGGCATTGAAGCAGAGCTTGATATTGTTGATGCACAGGGTACAGTGTTGTTTTCTTCAAATCTGCAGGGGCAGGGGGTAAGCCAGATAGCAAAGGGTATTGGCTTATCAGCTGCAGGGAACTATTATATTATGGTTGCTTCAAAAAATTATGCTGCAAACAATGAAGTGCCGTATAGCCTTATAATTACCATACGTAGTTATGATAATACAACCGAGATAGAACCAAATAATATAATGCAGTCGGCAACACCAGTAGTGACTGATACCATCATGGGAAGGATATATCCTGATAGTGATGTGGATTTCTATAACTATAGTGGCGATAGTTCCGAAAACAAATGGTACCGTGTTGAAGTAACACCACCCATGACTCTGGATATACTGTTTGCAATATACAACACAAAAGGCGAGGAACTCTACTCAGTTAATAATGAAGGTACCGGCCAGAAAGAATTATATCCTAATATTTTTATTGGCACACCATTTTATGTCAAGGTGTGGGCAAAACGTGGCCAGCTTGATCTTGATAATCATTATACATTAGCGATAGTTCCTGTGAATATATCTGACATGATTGATATTGAACCCAATGATACAAAAGAACTGGCAAATACCGTACCGGGTAATGCAATAAACAGTTATGTATCAAAGAAAGCAGATACCGATTATTTTATACTGCACTATAAAGGAAGGCAAAAAAAGTATTTTGTTGTTACAGCACCTGAAAAAATACCTGTGTCATTCTCTGTTACGGATTCATTGGGATATATTTTACAAACAGTAAAAGTTAAAGAGGGGAAGTCTGCAACCTTACATGAAATAATTGATGGGAAAGGGTATTGTATAGTGAAGCCATTAAATGATGCCTATGATGGTATATATCATATAGAAATCAGGGATAAGCCATGAGAAAAGTTAAAAAATATATCATTGTAGTTTTGGCCGCAGCAATCAGTTGTATATCCTGTACATCAGTTCCCAAATATGAGGCACCGGTTGAACCGGTTATTGCGCCTGTTGAGGTTAATGTTAATTTCAGGTTTATTGCAAGTGATATTAGTATTGCCAATCCTGATGATGATAAACGCTGCTATTATAAAGTGTTTATTGATAAAATAGATGCAGGAAGAACAACTATAGGCCTGGAATCACAGAAAAAATATTTTGAGGCAAAGCTATCGCCCAACACACACCTTATCGTTATAGAAAAGTGGGTGCTTGATGAGCGAGAAGGTGAATATAAAAAAGTAAATAATATATTGCAGCCAAAACCAAACTACTTTTACTTTGAAACAAAAACAAATGCAGTAACCGAAGTAATAATGGTTAATGACAAAAAAACAAATACAGCCCAGTATTCGGTTAATATTCAATAATAGCCAAATGTCTTATAAAAATATCTTATAGTGTGTTTGTTAAGGGATAGCATTAAACCAGTAAACGATGCATATAATAACCAAAAATAAAGTGAATATGAAAATAATACATACTTAGAGAGGATGGTATGAATATTGAAACAACTACCTGTATATCGCTAGAACATTTTGAGTTATGTAAATTATACGCCAGACAATATAATATGTCAATGCGTACATTTATCTCGGCACTGATAAGCTTTTCAGTTCAATGGGAAAAAGTTGATATAAAATCTTTTAAACAGCTTTCATATAGGAAAAAAGGGACTAAATGGAGACGCTTGCATTTAGTGTTGTATGAAGATGAATACGAGTTTTTTATGGATGTAAAAAAAGTTTGGAAGATGTCGTTAGCAAAAATAATTGCATTTTGTTTGGATAATGTATTAGGTGAATTTTTAAAAATACTTGATGAAATGGGTGATGATGATTATACCGATAACTATCGTTATTCAGGCTATACATTTAGCGTTTATAGAGAAGGTGAAATTATTTGCTGTCAATTTTATTGGGGACCACACCCGGAAATAATAAAAAAAGCAAAACTATTGGGACATATATAATTTAATATTAGAAAATATTAGAAAGAAAATCGTGGAAATATGTTTTCTTTTTCAAAAATAGATGCATTAGACTTACAGCCTTTTGAAATATGCTCAATACGCCCACCAACGGAAAATTACAGCCTCACATTCAGACTTACCCGTAACTGCTACTGGAACAAATGCGCGTTTTGTCCTGTGTATAAATGTGGTGCTAAATTTTCGCGTAGAAAGATTGATGAAGTAGTTGAAGATATAAACCGAGCAAAACAAATTGATGATTTTCTGTTTGAACAGGGGATTGGTTATCCTGTCTATTCAGAGGCTGACTTCTATAAGCTGCAGAATATACTGCAAAAGGTTCAGCAGCAACGCTGGGAAGCAGGAATTATTG
Source organism: Spirochaetota bacterium (assembly GCA_040756435.1). Taxonomy (NCBI): domain Bacteria; kingdom Pseudomonadati; phylum Spirochaetota; species Spirochaetota bacterium. Next base: position 54,487 of record JBFLZD010000017.1, read on the forward strand.
ATGATAATGATACTGTTAGTGCTGTTGCTGGAGCACAAAGTATTGATGATGAACGTTTGCAATGGTTTATGCAGTGGTTTGTTGATAAGCCAACATTGGCTCAGTGTTTTGAGCATGTTGTGCAGTGGCGCATTGGTGGTGGTAAAACCTGCTTTTTAGGCGATGCCGATGGTATGATAGTAGCGGCAAAAGACTATGAAAAGATACTATCGCACATAAAACAAAGTTTCCCCACATTACAACGCTTTACTATTTATGGCCGTACCAAGACCGCTTGCAAAAAAGATTTTAAGGAGCTTGTGCAATTACACAAAGCGGGGCTGTATCGTGTGCACTTTGGGCTTGAAAGTGGTAGCGATGAGGTTTTAAAGCTTATGAATAAGGGTGAAAATTCCCGTGACCATATTGAGGGTTGCCTCAAAGCCAGGGAAGCGGGGCTTTCGGTTTCAGTGTATAGTATGCCTGGACTGGGAGGTAAAAAGTTAAGCCATCCCCATGCACTTGAAACAGCACGCGTTATCAATGCAACGGCACCTGATTTTGTACGTTTGCGTACTCTTTCAGTTTTTCCATATACACCGCTTTGGGATATGGTAAAAGCAGGGGAGTTTGAGCCGTGTAGTGATGATGAAGTTGTGGATGAAATTGAAACACTGATAACAGCCATTGATGTTCCTGTTATGCTGTATAGCGATAGCGCAACGAATCTATTGCCGCTAAATGGAAAACTACCCCAGGATAAAAGTGCACTGCTTTCAGCAATACGTGAATATAAGTCTAAGGATTGCATTGAGCGATTGCAGTATCGCTTGCGTTCGCGACTGGAATCATTTGTGGGGCAGTATGGCAGATTGACTGATGACATTGAGAAGCTTATGCAACCTCTTGTTAGGGGCAATCAGATAGTTGTTGATAATATTGAGTATACAGAAAAAGTTATACACGCAATATGTAATAAGCTTATGCCATAATTAACACTTGACTATGTGTTGAAAATCCACTTTTGATTCCCAATTAAGGTGAAGTAGGTTTTTTAATATATCACGTGGAACATAAATTGTAAACGCTTCCAATTATATGGGATGATAATGTGAATAGCAAAATTTTGATTATTGAGTCTAACTTATGCTATGATGAAAGTTCAAGAATAAAGATTAGCAGTAGATAGAATTTTTAATTATTTTTTAAAATTCAAGTACTTGAATATAAAAAGGGGCCGTCTCATGGTTTGCTTTGAGACGGCCTCTTTTTTAATAAAAATAATAATCCCATTAAATTATTTTGCAGGTTGTTGGGTTTGTGGTGCTTGTTGCTGAGGAGCCTGAGTTTGCATATTTAATTCTTTGCGTAGCAATTCTGTATTTTTCTCAATCTTCTTTTCATCGCGCAGGGTATCTACAAGCTCTTTTATTTTCATGTTGAGTTTCTGCTGGAATAGCTGCTGTTTGATATACATCTCAGCCTGATCAACAGGGATACCTTTGAAACGAGCACGCTGCTGATTGTAAATTTGCTCAACTTCCTGAGGTGCAATAGTAATGTCGTTTTTAAACTTTTCACGAATATAGTACTGTACTACAAGGCCTTCTTTAGAAATATCTAAAAGAGTATTGAGCTCCTCATTTTTTAAAATACCATCATCTATAGCTTTTTTATAAACAAGGCGCTGTTGAATCATTTGCTCAAGGAAATTGTTTTTGTTTAACAGGGGGTTTCGTTCCAATTGTGCTGGATCCTGAGCTAATTTATCAATTTCTTCTTTGGGCAGGTTATAAATACTTTTCATTTGTGCATAGTAATATGCATTGAGTTCGTTATCAGTGATTTCATCGCTATCAATCTTTGCAATCCATTTTCCGCCATATTTATTGCCACAGGAGATTGCAAGTGCAAAAATCATAACTGCAATTAGTGAATAGAAAATCTTTGTTTTCATAGTATCCATCCTTTTGATAGTAAAAATTAAAAAATATGCCTCCAGGGGAGGGAATTATCATTGACTCTTTATAAAAATTTAAAGTTTTACGATTGATACTAGATTATAGTAATTGTTGCAACAATTTTTTTATCTCATCTAATTTTTTTTCTGGAGGTATAGCGCCAGTAACAAAGTTTACTATCTCTCTGTCATAGCGGTCAATGGATAGCCGTTTATCTTTTTGAATGAGTGCAACTAATTTCTTGGTGTCAAGTTTTGCTTCTTTAGTAATGCGCATTTTGACTAATTTTGTATCTTCAATAATTTCATCAATGTAGAGTTGGGATGCTAATGTGCGCACTTCTTCTATAGCTATCAGGGATTTTACCTCTTCAGGTGGTGGGCCAAAACGGTCAATCATCTCTTTGGTAAGGTCAGTTAATTCATCCAATGATTCACAGGCTTCATACCGCTTGTAAAATTCTATCTTCTGTTTTTCATCAGCTATATAATTATCCGGGATAAATATATTGGTTTTGATATATACGGGAGTCCTGAAAACATGGACAGGCTTTTCGCCTTTGAGCTTTCGCACTGCATCCTCAAGCATCTGGCAGTATAGATCAAAACCTACATCCATAATATTGCCTGACTGCTCTTTACCTAAAATGTTGCCCGAACCTCTAATTTCCATATCCTTCATGGCAATCTTAAAGCCGCCACCAATTTCAGTATATTCTGCAATAACCTGTAAGCGCTTCTGTGCATCTTCGGTTATTTTTGCATCTTTAGGATAAAAGAGGTATGCATAAGCTTGTTTATCGGATCTACCAACTCGCCCCTTTAATTGATATAGCTGTGATAGCCCAAACGTATCAGCCCTATTTACAATAATGGTATTGACATTGGGCATATCAAGCCCTGACTCAATAATAGAGGTTGAAACCAGCACATCATATTTCCCGTTAATAAAGTCAATCATGACCTCTTCAAGCTCGTGCTCATGCATTCTTCCGTGTGCCACACAAAACGTTGCTTCTGGCACAAGCTTTTCTAAGTACTGGGCCTGCTCATAGATGGTGTTGATGCGGTTGTGCACGTAAAACACCTGCCCCTTTCGTTCTATCTCTTTCAGTATGGCCATGCGGACAATGTCAGGATTATCTTCAATAACCAGTGTTTCAATGGACTGACGGTTTTCCGGTGGAGTTGCAATAATTGACAGGTCACGGATGCCTGCAAGTGCCATGTGCAGGGTTCGGGGTATGGGTGTAGCCGAAAGGGTAAGCACATCCACTAGAAGACGCAATTTTTTTAAGTGCTCTTTATGCTTAACGCCAAAACGCTGTTCTTCATCTATCACTACCAGCCCTAAATTTTTAAAATGCACATCCTTTGCAAGTAATGCATGGGTACCAATAATAATGTCAATAGCCCCGCTTTTAAGTCGCTCTTTGATTAATTTTATTTGCTGTTGAGTTTTAAAGCGTGATATCATTTCGATAGTTACCGGATAATCGGTAAACCGTTTGGAAAATGTTGTATAATGCTGCATTGCCAGCACAGTTGTGGGAACAAGTATTGCAACCTGTTTTCCCGCCATTACCGCTTTAAAGGCTGCTCTTATTGCTACCTCAGTTTTGCCAAATCCAACATCGCCACATACCAAACGGTCCATTGGCTGAGATTTTTCCATATCATCTTTAACATCTTCAATAGCAGTGATCTGGTCAGGTGTTTCTTCGTATTCAAACTTTGATTCAAACTCTTCCTGCCACATGGTATCTACGGGATATTGAAATCCCTTCAAAGCTTTTCGCTGTGAGTAAATTTTTAATAAATCCTGTGCTATCTCTTCAACTGATTGCTGAACACGCTCCTTGATACGGTTCCAGGCGGATTTTTTGCCCAGTGCATCAATGCGTGGTTGACGGCCATCAAGACCTACATAGCGCTGTACCATATTTATTTGGTCAAGTGAGACATATAACTTGTCACCCTCTGCATACTCTATGACTAAAAAGTCGCGCTCAATGCCACCTGCACTCATACGTTCAATAGCTTTGAAAATCCCTATGCCATGATTGATATGCACAACGTAATCGCCGGGCGATAGTTCTAAGAATGTTTCTATTGGCTTTGAATATTTCTGCTTGAAGTGTTTTTTCTTTCGGTATGATTTGCCAAAAATTTCGTGGTCGGTAATGATGCATGTTTTGATACTTCCTATCTCAAGGCCTTCATGAAGATTTGAAATAATAATGCCAAAATGCTTTTTAGGATTATATATGTCAAATTGCTCCTGCGGCTTAAATTCATTGAATAAATCGTACAATCTGCGTGCTTGCCCTTCAAACGATGTGCTTACAACAATATGCCATCCTTCTTCTATGCGTTTTGCGCACTCATTACGTACATCCTGAATTCTTCCCTGAAAGGAAGGAATGCTTTTTATGTGCCAGACATTCTGGGAATCGGTTATAAATGGATGCAGTTTGACAGCCTGCGTTTCAATATGCTGGTAACTATCGCTTAACAATAATTGCGATGCGGGAATGCAAAAGGTGCTTTCTTTTTTGTGATTGTATAGCTGATGGTATGTGCGCTCAATTTCAGATAATTTTGCTTTCAATTGCGGTGGATCGCACAGAAATATATGAGGATTATGGGCAAATGATGGTATTGTATCGGTTTGAATTGCCAGTGGAAACAAATCGTATATGCCAGGGACATTTGCTTTTTGCAATGACTCAAGGGCCTGTTTATTCTGGTTACTATCGCCGCGCATCAATTCTTTTTGTATTTTCTCTTTTTCAGATTGAGACAACAAAATTTCACGGCGTGGATAAATGGTTATGGTTTCCACCTGCTCAAGTGAAACCTGCGTCATGGGATCAAAGTAGCGAATGGACTCGCAGGTGTCGCCAAAAAAATCTAATCGCACAGGGTTGGCTGCATTGGGAAGATAGATATCAATGATACCGCCTTTAACGGAAAATTGTCCGTAGCGATCAACACGTGTTTCGCGCTCATAGCCATAAGTGATGAGGGTTTCAATGATTACTTCAAAAGGATATTCTTGATTTCTTTCAATGTGGATGCCTTTTTTCAAAAAGAATTCTTTATGCGGAATGGCTCTGAGCAATGATTCAATGGTTGCAACCACAATGACAGGCTTTCCCGAAAGAAGCTGGTAGAGCGCGGTAATACGATCACGTTCAATAGATGATGATGGGTTTACATACTCATACGGGAGTACTTCTAAAGGTGGGAAAGGGAAAATGATATCTTCATTGGCAAATGCTGATATGTCGGCAACAAAGCGATTCATGGTGTGATAGTCGGTAGTAACCACAATGGTTTGTGCTTGTGTGGTGTTAAATGATGTTGCAACAATAAATGGATACGCAGATGGGCAAATGCCTTCAATGTGGAAAGCTCTGACACCTGATGCTACCAGCGATTTGAATTCATCGGTTGATGAATATATGTTAGTAAGTTCTTTCAGGACCATGGTAGTAAATAGTAGTATATATATCGTGTATACAGTGAGTATGGTAATTACTTAATAGTATGTATAACTATGCACACGCCTATTTATAAATATTCATAATTCAATTGTACTTTTGTTTTATGATTTTTTCAATCTTTTTGTAAGGCTTTGACACTTTTATTTTCTTAGCTTTGCTCTAACACCACACACGCGATGATATGCACTATAGTATTCATTTTTGCACTATGCCTACCATTATTTGCTCTGACACCATCGTATTTGCCCTAATGTTTTGTTTTCTTTGTTAAAACCTTGCTCTGACACCAAATTTGAAAAACTGAACTTAAATTTTTTTCCTTTTTTCTGAAATTTTTCATCATTTCATGTACTATTTTTCACTTTCCTGCGTTGTATATACACAAAAGCGTTTTTTTACCAT